>VCAW01000124.1 GCA_013607775.1 Campylobacterota bacterium
TTGTGTATTTGGCTGCCATTATTGACTGGCACAGCAAAAAAATACTCTCTTGGAACACTTATTCAGACAGGGGACGTTAAAGATTCCCAGTTAAAATAAAGAATAAGTGAGGAATGTCAACCGCGGAGTTAAATTAGGCAGTTTTTCGTAAGTTTTTTTAACGAAATGTAACCGTAAGCAACATCAATATTTTATCCCTATTTTTTACTCTTTCTTGGTTCAAATTCATAAAGATTAGAACCGTTCATTTCTTCCTCCTTTTTCTCTTTTAATCTGTAAGAATCTCCGAGTATATTTATGACATGAGAATGATGTAATAATCTGTCTAAAATAGCAGTAGTTACTACCTTGTCATTTGCAAAGATGCTACTCCATTGAGAGAAGACTAAATTAGAGGTTACAATGGTGGAACCTCTTTCATATCTTCTGGAGATTACCTGAAAGAAATGATGCGCATCTTCTTTGCTCATAGGAAAGTAACCTATCTCATCTATAACCAGTAATGCAGGAGACATCACTGCTTGCCTAAGGAAGGCATCATAACGCTTCTCTTTCTTAGCTTGACTCATTTGCAAGATAAGGTCAGAAGCAGTAATAAAGCGTGCTTTCACACGTTTCTGTACCGCTTTATATGCCAGTGCAATGGCAAGATGGGTTTTTTTCCTACACCTGATTGACCCAGTAGAATGATATTCTCGTTTCTTTTTACAAACTCCATCGATGAGAGTTCTTCTATCTGTCTTCTGTTTACGCCCACTGTAAAATCAAAGTCAAACTGTTCTAGTGTTTTAATGGTAGGGAAACCTGCCATCTTTGTCAGTGTTGCTTTGGAACGTTCTGCTTTGGAATTGGATTCATTTTTAAGTACCTCATACAGATACTCACTGTATTTCCAACCCTCTTTGGCTGCACGGTTGCTCAGCTCATGATGTGTTTTACATAAAGAGTTGAGTTTAAGTTCTTTGCATAGCATTTCTATCTGTTCATTTATTGCCATGATGCACCACCTGTGATAAGACTATAGGTAAGTAAGTAGGCAATAGCAGCAGGGATGAACTCATCATAACTTTGTAGGTCACGTTGTGGGATATGTACTCTTTGTTTAGGTTTATCTATAGGCTCTTGTGTTATACTTTTAGACGTAGCTTTTAATGGGTGGATACCGTTATATGGCTTCGGCACAGGTAGCAGCTGTAACTGTTCTTGTGCAAGTAAATCAAATGGTTTTTGTAACAAGGTCTGATGTATTTTTGCATTGGCTGTATAGTCCAACCAATCCATCACTTCCGCATTCGCATTCTCTTTATTCATCTTGTATCCCATCATCGACAGACGTACTTTAAATGTATTATGAAAACTATAGCGCAGATAATGGTTAAAACGTTCTACTTTTCCTTTGGTTTGTGGTCTGTAGGGTTTACAGACTTTAAGTTCCATACCACAGTGTTTGGCAAAGTCACGGAACTGTTCATTGAATTTATGTTTCCCCCTACCATAAGCGTTACGTTTGATGATGACAGTCTTCATGTTGTCATAGAGACCTTCTTGGGGAACACCACCAAAGTAAGAGAATGCATTTAGGTGGCAGTTTATGAGTGTCTCTACTTTCTCATCGGTAACATACTCAATATATGATGCTCTAGAGTTATAATGCTCCCTTTTTTCAAGACCAGTAAAACAACTTTTCTTATTTCACCTCACTGCGATACCGATTGTAACAGTTTACCTCCTCTAAAGTCTAGATTATTGATATAGCCATAATAGACTTCATTTGGTGTTTTGTAGTCAATTGCCGAGTGTAATCTTTTTCTATTGTACACATACATATATTTTTCTATAGCTCTATTGAGTACTTTCATGTTCTTATATTCATTGAGATAAATCTCTTCATATTTGATACTTCTCCAGAATCTTTCAATACAGATATTATCTGTAGCTCTACCCACTCCGTCCATTGAGATTTTAATATCGTGTTTCTTTAAAATGCTTACATGTGCTTTTGCAGTGTATTGACTGCCTTGATCTGTGTTAAATATCTCTGGCTTAGGATAAAGAGAAAGTGCTTCTTTTAGTACGCTTGTGACCAAGGTAATATCCATCATATTTGAAAGCTTCCAAGAGAGTATTTTTTTGCTGTGCCAGTCAATAATGGCAGCCAAATACACAA
>VCAW01000125.1 GCA_013607775.1 Campylobacterota bacterium
AACTTAAGTTCGTGGATTTAGTGGAATTTATGTGCGAAAGTTGAGTAAATATAACAATCAGTCTGTTCATCAGCTAACAGAATAGAAAGATTTTATTAACTATCTGCTAATAGCCTTTGCAGCTTTCATGAGTACAAGAGGATTATGTATAGAGTCATAAATGGGGTTAACACCTCTGTCTGATTCAAAGTGTCCAAAGACTGCCATCTGTGCGGTACGTACCGAGTACTCTACGGTAAAGACACAGTCATCTTCTACTTCTGCAAACTGCCCTAAAAAGGCGAAGTTTGTAGCCCCTTCAGGGATGACTTCCGGTCTGTCACCAAGGGTACGCGGCATAAAGAGACTGTCTACAAAAGGCATAGCTACAGGAATACAGTTTACTTTTCCTGCTTGGGTGATAGGTTTCATAAGGTCTTGTATTTTGAGATGATAATAAAGCTCTTCAAGTAACTCTGCACCTGTACACTCTGACATTTTTTTCTTGACATAGTTCCCCTCCCGATCCGGGTAGAGTCCATAGCCCCAGAAAATCTTTACATCTTTAGGTTGGTTCGGGAAGTGTGGCTGTCTTGCGATGACTATAGACATAAACCAGTTGGAGTCAGTCATGGTTACCAGACCCCCTGTACCATCCACATTGCCGGAGAAGCTCTCCATATAGTCATGGAAAGTATCGTCTTTGAGTGTGGCAGTAAAAGAGTACCACTTTTGCAGGTCAATGTTGTCAGAGAATGCACCTGGATTACCAAAGGCTTTATCTTTTTTGGCGATACGCTCCCAGAGCATCCATGCTCCTGAACTCGCTTTATCTTTGAGTATAGGTGCTTTGTCCCATGTGCCGTTGTCTGTACTCTCTGTGAGTGAACCATTGGTCATGAATACATAGTCATTTTTGCCTAAAATAATCTCACTCTCTTTACCTGATTTATCGATAACTTGGAGTACTGTAGCTCTTTTTTTATCTGCTGCAAGCTCAAAGTCTATGTATGTGACCTGAGTATGCATATCGAAGTGTACGCCCCTTGCTTCTAAGTATCGTCTTAGTGGCAGTATGACTGAGTGGTATTGATTGTATTTGGTACGCATGACACCACCGAGTTGATGGAGTCCATCTACAAGGTGGATAAAGCGTTTCATATAGCGACGCATCTCAGCCAGTGAACTCCACTTCTGAAAGGCGAACATCGATGTCCAGATATGCCAGAAATTTGTCTCAAAAAATGCTGCAGAAAACCAATCTTCTATACGTTGATTCCCTAGTGATTTTTCAGAGACAAACGTAAGCTTGAGTAGGTCTTTTTGGTCAGAAAGAGAGAGTCCAAAAGAAGATACATCGAGTTTTTTACCATCTTTAAGGAGTCGTGCCTGTGCATGTGAGACAAAACGCTCATTAAACTCAAAAGATTCATCACGTACTGAAACATCCGGATTATCATACGAAGGGATATTTGAGAGTAGGTCCCAGTAACACTCATAGTGCTTTTCATGCATACGTCCACCACGTACCACAAAACCTTTTTCTACATCTCCTGCACCATCACAGGCACCTCCAGCGATGTCGGCTTGTTCTAAGATATGTATGTTTTTCCCTAAAACACCAGTATCTTTTATGAGGTACACTGCAGCAGCAAGTGATGCGATACCTGACCCTACCAAATAGACTTTTGATTCTTCTGGGTTACTGTTTTTTTCTCTATGCATATTATTCCCTTTTTAAAATCTTGTAGATAAATTGTACTCTTTTTGTCTTAGGAAAATCATTGATAGAGGTTAAGATATTTGTCAGATTAACTTGGTATCCCCAGGAAGACTCGAACTTCCAGCTACGCCTTAGGAGGGCCCTGCTTTATCCAGTTAAGCGATGAGGACATAGTGTTATTAAAAGATTGACTTATTGAAATAATTGTACTCTTTTTGGCTTAGATAAATCACTCATGAAAGCCTGATATCTATTTTATGCAGACAAGGTCTTGAGTGTTGTTTCAAGTTTTTCTTTTGACATAGGTAATTTATAGAAAAAACCTTGTCCTTCATGATAGTTGTTATGTATAACGAAAGTGGGCTAGTCGGTTAACTCCTCCTTGTTCCATTTATAACCATAAG
>VCAW01000126.1 GCA_013607775.1 Campylobacterota bacterium
TTTCTCATATGTTATTTTACTATGTTTTTGTAAAGTCCGTAAGGTCAGTAAGTAAGATAATACCTCCAAAGGAGCAAATATGGATGAACTTATTGACTTTAAGAGTGAGTATGGTATCAAAGTAGCGATGTTTATAGGTGATCCCAAACATGCCGGCATCATCACGCAAGAGGAAGCAGATGGCTTATGTGCTACACTTTTTAGCTATGACTATGGTAGTACCTCTATTGGTGAGCAAATTACACTCTATTGGGCTGTAAATCCTGAAGATGACACCATTGTTATGGCACGCTATACCTATTTTGGTACCCCTTCTCTCATCGCTACGTGTGATATGTTGGCACTGTTATGTAAAAATAAAACGGTGCAAGAAGCAACGACTATGACCTTTCAAGGCTTAGAGCGATTTTTATGTGACAACCCCAGTACCCCTGCGCTCCCTGAGTGTGAACAGTATGTCATTACCTTAGCCCTTGATGCAGTGAAGCAAGCTTCAAGAGCCTATTATAAAGATGCTTTAGGCAGAGAAGACCTTACCCATCCATGTAAAGACACACCTATGAGCCTTTCAGCTATAAAAGAGAGTATTTCTCTACATGACATAGAGACACTCAAATCACTTACACATTATACTAAGGCCGGCTACAAAGATGTAGCGTGTCATGATGCACTGAGTGAACTACTCATTGTCCATAAAAAGGCGTTAGAAGTAGAGAAAGAGAGTGCATCTGAAGTGCCAGATATACCGTTTAGAGAGATGGATGCCAAGCAAAAGATAGTTGCCATCAACAAAGCCATAGACAAGTCTGTACGTCAGTTTCTCATTATGGATGGTGGAGATATAGAAATACTTGATGTCAAAGAGAACGGTAAACAGATAGACATTTATGTACGATACCTAGGTGCATGTAGTGGCTGTGCAAGTTCAAGTACCGGGACACTTTTTGCCATAGAAAATGCACTCAAAGAAGCGCTAGATGACCAGATACGGGTTTTACCGATTTAACTTACCTCTATTTTACTCACTACATCTAGCCCAAAACCTGCAAGCCCAACAAATTCAGTCTCTATATTGGTTGTAAGTAGGTTAATATTTTTAATGCCAAGATCTTTAAGTATCTGTGCCCCTACACCAAACTCTTTGGCTTGTTCATGAGAGATGACTTTTGTGTCAAGAAAAATGAGCGTGCCACCGTTATTTTTAAGGTACTCTATGGAGTTGTTGAGCGCGGAAAAACGTTTGTCATCAAGCACCAAACAAATATCTGTACTGATGTTATGAAACTTCACATTGGCTGTCTCTCTACTTTTATAGAACTGTATAACGGTATGCTTACGGTCTAAGTGGTCACAGTAAGTGATTTTATCTACTTTGATGCCACGCAGTTCAGTCTCTTCTTCATCTATGCGCTTGACGAGTTGTTCATTTGCAAGTCTGTACTCTACAATGTCCGAGATGTAAACAATGCACAAATCATGTTTTTTTGCAAAGACCTCCAGGTCATCCATACGTGCCATAGTCCCATCATCTTTGATAATTTCACAAATGACTGCCGCAGGTGCAAGCCCAGCAAGTTTACATAAATCTACAGAACCTTCTGTATGTCCAGTACGCACCAATACCCCACCATCTTTAGCTATGAGTGGGAAAATGTGCCCAGGACGTACAAAGTCAGAAGCCACTGTCTGTGGAGAAGCCAACTTAGATATACAGTCATCACGTTCTGCAGCAGATATACCCGTAGTGGCATTGGCAGAGTCTATAGACACGGTAAAAGCTGTCTCATGGTTAGAAACATTGTTCGCTACCATAGGAAGCAGGTCTAGTTTGGTAGCTATCTCTTTGGTCACAGGCGTACAGATGAGCCCTCTAGCCTCTTTCGCCATGAAGTTGACCATGTCAGGCGTAGAAAATGTCGCAGCATAGACAAGGTCACCCTCGTTTTCTCTATCCTCATCATCCATCATGATGACCATACGACCTCTTTTGGTCTCTTCTATCGCTTTTTCTACGCGTTTTATTGCATCACTTGGCATTTTTATATTATCCTATATTTTATTATT
>VCAW01000127.1 GCA_013607775.1 Campylobacterota bacterium
TTCGGTGTAGCCATACTTTAAGATACCTTTTTGGCTCTTAAAGTTTACTAGACCCTTATTATAATACTATGAATAACAAGAAAAATATACAAACTCTACCTCTTTTGATAAATATCAAGCTTCTTCAACCGTTAAAACAAAACCTAATCTACCAAGAGCCTCCACCTCCACCTCCACCGCCGCCTCCGGAGAATCCGCCTCCACCTGAGAAGCCTCCACCGCCACTTGAGCTTGTGTTTGGTGGGGTGGCTGTGCTGTTTACTGCGTTTGAGAAGCGACCCATGTTGTGTACGTTACCTACGTACCAGTGAGGGGTATCTACATTGAGTACATCGTAAAATGAGAGCCAATGGTCTGCTTCGTTAAAGAGTACTGCGTAGGGAAGGAGCTTTTCAAGATAGAGTGGATCCATCTTTAGACGTCTTTTTATTTCATCTTGTTTGACACGTTTGACGTACTCTTTGAGTCCAAGCAACTGTGTAGAAGCATAGGCACCTTTTTGTGTGAATTTACCTATCTTTTTATAGACCATCATCATGGCTACCAAAAGAACAATCAAAACACCCATCGGACCGAAGAGTAGAGTCTTTATATTTAAACCATCTTGTTGTCCCAACATAAACAGAGGCAAGACACCAGAACCTGCAAAGACAAGACCAAAGAGCTTTGAAGTCCAATCTTTCTGTCCAAGTAACATACTTATGCCCACACCACCAAAGACGATAGGAAAAACAAGCATAAAAATAGCATCTTGACCATACTTACTAAAGAGTGTATATGCTACCAACGCAACTTCTGGTAAGAGCCATAAGATGCTTTTCATCAAGAAACTCTTGCGTACACGCTGTGGGTTTTCAGACATGTAGCCTGCAGAGACTGACCATTTGTAAAGGTTGTCGTTAATATGGCTAAATCTATCTAACAAGGCTTTGGCTTTGGACTCTGAACCACCAGACATGGTGTACACTTTACTGCCTTTAAAGAGTGTTGAGTCTAAAAGATACTTTTGATCAATGGTTAACCCTTCAGAACTCTTATCTGTACGTTTTAAAAGTGGGTCATATTTTTTATCTTTTTGCTCTATGGTAAGGTAGCCTAGGTGTCCTAGTTCAAGTATGGCAGCAGCGAAGTCTTCGTTGTCTGCAAACTTGTCGAGTATCAACCCTGACTGCAAAAGACTTAGGTCTTTAGGCGGTAGGTACTGCACAGCAATGGAGCGCTTGTCCACAAAACCTGTGTAGCGTTTAAACATATTTCTAAAGTAGAGTAAAAACCCTGCCAGTGCTCCCCAGTGCCAGTTGGCTAAAAACCAGTCCATAAATGTGGCTTTGACATTATCAGAACCACTTTGGTCAAGTAGCCCTAAAGGATATGCCAACTCCACTGTTGCACCTTCAAAAGCAGGTAGAGAGTCTATCTTTACCTCTAGGCTTTGTGGACTCTTCCACAAGCTCTTGGCATTGGAGACTTTGGAACCGTAGGCACCTGTGTAGGTAGAGATATCTACATTTTGTTGTGAGAGTAAAGCAGGCAGGTTATAAATGTTGCAGTAATGTTGTACAGAGGTATCTGCCAGCCTGTACCTACAATGTTCCAACGTATAGCATCGCGGTCACTGTTTTGTGCGGCAGGGAGTACACCTTTTTTCACACGGTACATAATGCGATAATGATGCTTTCCTGTGACATAGCTAGAGGCAGAGCCTATTTTAAGGCGTACTATCTCACCTGCATGTGTAGACTTCATCGTTTGCTTAACCCACTCTACAGGATTGTCATCCATTTGCACGGAGAAATCAGACATACCAAGGTCTATGATGCGCCCACTGTGTTTTATGGTAAAAGGGATATCACGATACATCCCATGTTTTTGGGCTTTTTCAAAGTCATACTCTATAGACTCAACAATGGCAAGTTCACCACTTTGTTCGACAGTTACATCGATGTTGTATTGGGTTATTTTCTCTGCATAGAGAGAAACACCTACTCCAAAGAAGAGTAGAGTAAGTAGAAGGTATCTTCCTGTTACCGAACCAAGTAAATACCT
>VCAW01000133.1 GCA_013607775.1 Campylobacterota bacterium
CCATCATTGATTGGCACTCTAAAAAAATACTCTCATGGAAACTTTCAAATACGATGGATATTACTTTGGTCACAACCGTACTAAAAGAAGCACTTTCTTTCTATCCTAAACCAGAGATATTTAATACAGATCAAGGCTGTCAATATACTGCAAAAGCACATGTAAACATTTTAAAGAAACACGATATCAAAATTTCAATGGACGGTAAAGGTAGAGCTACAGATAATATTTGCATTGAAAGATTCTGGCGAAGTATCAAGTATGAAGAAATCTATCTCAATGAATACAAGAACATGAAAGTACTCAATAGAGCTATAGAAAAATATATGGATTCTTACAACAGAAAAAGATTGCATTCAGCAATCGACTACAAAACACCAAATGAAGTGTATTATGAGTACATCAATAATTTAGACTTTAGAGGAGGAAAACTGTTACAATCGGTATCGTACTGAGGTGGAATAAGAAAAGTTGTTTTACTGGTCTTGAAAAAAGGGAGCATTATACTATTTTTTACCTCCAAAAATTAAAGCACTTATCACTCCAATCAATGAAGCAATAAATACAATGGTATATCCTGTCGGTAAATCTAGCTGATAAGAAGCTATGAGAGCCAGTATGATAATGGCGGAACCTACTACCCATGAAAAAACCAAAGGAGCAAAGCTTTTTTGCATGAGAGACAAAAAAGCAGGAACGATGAGTAGGACAAAGACTACGAGTACACCTGCTAACTGTACGGAAGAGGTCACGGTAAGGGCTAAAAGGCTAAAAAAGAGTAGCTCTTTTTTGACACCTGAAAGTTTATGGTAAAAAAGAAAAAATACCGTAGCCACAAAAGAATATAGAATCAATGGTTCCCACAAGTCTGATGTAGTTGTAAAGAGTATGTCCGTGGCTTGGAGTTTGTTGAAGAGTTCTGTACCTTGTGTGGTGTTTGATAGTAGGACGATGATGCTACTTGCACCTAACGCGTAGAGCATCCCTATAAAGGCTTCTATGTGTTTGACTCTGTAACTTGCCAGAGTGATAAGCCCTGCACCAATGAGGGCAAAGACAAAGGTGAGTAAAAAGCTGTAGTTTCCGTCAAAAAACAATAGACTCATCGCGACACCTATGGCAGCGAACTGTCCTATGGCGAGGTCAGTAAATATAACCCCGCGCTTGATGATTTCTAGTCCAAAGATAGCATGAATAAAGACCAGTAAAATAGCCAGTATAAATGCAGGGTAGAGCAGTGTTATTAGTGACATAATCGCTCTTCTATCGTGGTGT
>VCAW01000087.1 GCA_013607775.1 Campylobacterota bacterium
AAATACTACAATCAATTTTTAGTTAGGGTATTCGCTTGGTATGCGAATCCGCCCAATTAAAAGAAATATATGCAAAGATAAATAGTGATATTAATGCTGGTAACAGTATGTCTGATGCAATGGAACCTTATACTGAGGAGTTTGGGCATGTCGCATTAGCCATGACTAATCTCGGTGAACGAACTGGAAATATTTCTGAGTCGTATCATAAGCTTGCTGATATTATGGAAAATATTAGAGATAATACCGCAAAATTTAAAAAGGCAATTAGGTCACCACTCATTACTTTGGCAGCTATGGCTATAGCATTTACTATTTTAATTATGGTTGTTGTTCCCAAGTTTAAAGATATTTTTTCTAGATTTAAAACGGAGCTTCCTTTACCCACACAAATTTTATTAAAACTTGAATGGGCATTTTCTAATTATGGATTATTGATACTTCTAATTTTAGTAGCCATCATTTTTGCAGTTAAATTTATGTATAGTAATAATAAAGATTTTAAATATAGAATAGACAAGTTACTTATACACCCAAAATTCTATTTAATCAATAAAGCTATTTTTCTTTCTACTATGCATAAATACAATTTGGTTTTTGGAGAACTCGTTAAATCAGGTATTCCTGTTTCAGAAGCCTTGGATACTGCTGTAGGGATGGTAGATAATGAAGCGATTAAAGAGCAATTATTAACGGTTAATGCTAATATAGGGAGAGGTATGTCATTGGCAGAGTCTTTCCAAATTACGGGATTATATGAAAATATGTTATTACAAATGATTAAAGCTGGAGAAGCAGGTGGACAATTAGATGCGATGCTTGATAAGGTAACAGATTATTATGATATGGAATTTCAAGATTTGATTGATAACTTATCAGCGTATATTGAGCCAATTATGATGTTTTTTATTGCAGGACTTGTTTTGCTTATGGCACTTGGTATTTTTATGCCAATGTGGGATCTTGGCAAGGCAGTTAAATAAGAAGAGTAAAAATTACTCTTCTTATAGTCTATGGTACTTCAAAGCTTTTTCCAAATCTTCAGGAGTATCAATTCCAAAACTTTCTGTGTTTACTTCTACCATGGCAATATTGTATCCATGGTAGAGGGCTCTTAGTTGTTCTAGTTTTTCTATCTCTTCTAAAGGTGCTGGTTCACTACTACAAAATAATGCTAGCGACTTCATAGTAAAACCATAGATACCTAGATGACCTTTATATTTGTCAAAGTGATGGTCTCTAGGGTAGGGTACTTTTGCACGTGAAAAGTACAGAGCAATATCTTTTTCATCAGTAACTACTTTTACAATATTTGGGTCATCTGCTTCCGGGTTTGTAATGATTTTATAGCATGAATTTATCATTATGTTAGGATTGTTTTTATTGGATTGTGTGAGCTTGTAGATAGCCTCAATCACTTCTGTCTCAATAAAAGGTTCATCGCCCTGTACATTAATGATGACTTCATCTTCATCCAGTCCAAGTTTTTGTGCTGCTTCGTAAATTCTATCTGTACCACTTTGATGTGATTCAGAAGTCATAACAGCTTTTATGTTGTATGATTGTGCTATTTTCATTACTTCTTCTGAATCAGTGGCTATGGCTACATCATCTATGTCTTGTACTGCTATGGCAGTTCTTATGACCATTGGGGTACCTCCAATGTCAGCTAACACTTTATTTGGGAAGCGACTTGACCCTATACGCGCAGGAATGATAATCATGATGTAACCTTTAATTGTATTAGCCATAATTTTACACTCTGTATGCTAAAATACAAGACTTTAAAGGATAGATATGTCACAAGCACTTTTACTTCTCAATATGGGTGGACCCAACAATGTTGAAGAAGTTGAACTTTTTTTGCGTAATATGTTTGCAGATAAAAATATTTTAACGATGAATCCATATACACGTAAATTGGTATCTACCATTATCATCAATGGTCGTCTTGAAGAGGTAAAAGAAAATTATGGCCTACTTGGTGGTAAATCACCTTTACCAGCATTGACACAAGCACTTATTAAAAAGCTTGAAGATAAAATTGAGATGCCTATCTATCCAGCTATGCGATATGTTCCTCCTTTTGCTGATGTTACATTAGAAGCATGTCAAAAAAAGGGAGTTGATGAATTAATTTTATTTCCTATGTATCCACAATACTCTACAACCACAACACTCTCTTCTGTTGAAGATATAGAAGAAAGATGTGCGCTTTTGGGTTATAGTCCTAAAATTACTGTAATCGATCCTTATTATGATGATTATGACTATATAGAAGCATCTTGTGAAAAAGTTATTGAGGCGATGGAAGGAAAAGATACAAAAGAGTATGATTTACTTCTTTCTGCCCATGGATTGCCCGTGAGTATTATTCAGGCAGGTGATCCATATCAGACGCATGTTGAAGGTAATGCCAGTGCTATTAAAATTTACTTGCATGAACGTGGTATCAAGTTTCATGATATCAAACTTGTCTATCAATCTAAAGTAGGTTCTTCAGATTGGCTAGAGCCAAACCTTGTAGATGTATTGCGTAATCCGACACATAGAAAAGTTGTTATTTTTCCTTTAGCATTTACGGTAGATAATTCCGAGACAGTATTTGAACTAGATATAGAACACAGAGAAATCGCAAAGAAGATAAAATATGATGACTATGTGGTTGCAAAATGTATGAATGATTCTGATAAATTTGTAGATTTGATTGTAGACAGGGTATCTAAAGTCTAGTGCAAACTATAGAAACATCTTTTGAAGCTACTACAGAAGTTAATCGCTCAAAGTTTATAGCCTATCTTGTACCTATCACATCTTATGAGGGGTTACAAGAAAAATTAAAATCTCAACATCCAAAAGCAAATCATGTTGTATATGCATTACGATATTTAAATAGTTATGACCAGATAGTTGAAAATAGTTCTGATGATAATGAACCCAAAGGTTGTGCTGGTGTTCCTTCATTGAATGTTTTAAGGGGAGAAGAACTCATTAATTGTGCTGTGTTAATTGTGCGTTATTTTGGGGGTATTAAACTCGGTACGGGTGGTATGGCAAGAGCGTATGCTTTGGCTGTGAAGAATGTCGTTAAAGATGCAGATATCTTACTGTATGAAAAAGAGAGTACCTATCTGTTCTCAACCAGCTACAGTGAAGTAGATAAAACATTGCATAGTCTTAAAAAACTTGGCATATCTCACTATGAACGTAATTTTGGTATGGAGAGTGTGGAGTGGAAAATTGTAGGAAGTGAAGAAAAAGTAGAAAATTTCAAATTACTTTAGGGGTGTGCTATGATGCACATCCCCTAGAGGAGAGAGTATAAATTAGAGTGCTTCCGCATCTTCCTCATCAGTTCTGATACGAATTGTTTTTGAAATATCAGATACAAAGATTTTACCATCACCAATTTTCCCTGTTTTTGCAGCCTCTTTGATGGCTTCTATCGCTTTATCAGCATACTCTTGTGTACTTACCACAATTTCTATTTTTACTTTTGGTGTAAACTCTACAATATACTCAGCTCCACGGTAAAGTTCAGAGTGCCCTTGTTGTCTACCGTACCCTTTGACTTCTGAGACAGTCATTCCTTCTATGCCTACCTCTACAAGTGCCTCTTTAACTTCATCAAGTTTAAATGGTTTAATGATTGCTTCTATTTTTTTCATTTTTTATCCTTCGTATTTTTATTTATATACTCTTTTTAAATTCAGCATAAGCTTCAAGCCCACACTCATCTATATCTAACCCTTGTTGCTGTTCGTCATCAGTTGCTCTAAATGTTGAGACTTTGTTTATGATATAAATGACGATAAATGAACTAGAGAATGCAAAAATGCCAACAACCAGTACTCCTTTTGTTTGACTCCATAAGGATACATCAGCAAAGAGTGCCACGGCTATCGTTCCCCAAATACCATTAAGTAGGTGAACAGAAAGTGCACCGACAGGATCATCGAGTTTTAGTCTGTCAAACAAAGAGACACCATACACAACGATTACCCCACCTATGGCACCTACATAGATAGGATCATAGATATCAAATACATCTGCACCTGCTGTGACTGAGACAAGACCACCTAGTGCACCATTAAGAATCATTGTAATATCAAATCGTTTGTATTGTATATACATAATGATACCTACAATGATTGCACCTGCTAAACCACCAGTGTTGGTGTTCATAATAGTTAGAGCAACCAAGTCAGCATTTTCTTTACTAGAGATAGAGCCAACTGAACCACCGTTAAATCCAAACCAACCTATCCATAGTAGTAGTGCACCTAAAACAACCAAAGGGATGTTAGATGCGGGTATTTTACACGTATTCTCCCATCTTTAGTATAACGCCCACGTCTTGGACCTATGACAAGGATGGCTGCCAACAATGCCCAAGCACCTGTAGAGTGGATAACGGTACATCCTGCAAGGTCATGCATGGCTGAGATGTCAAATATCGTTCCAGACAGCATATTGGCTCCCCATGTGACATTGACAACAAGAGGGTAGATGAGTGCAGCCATGATGACAGTAAAGAAAGCAAGAGGTACGATACGTGTTCTTTCACTTACCCCTCCAGACATGATATTGACGGTTTTTCCTACAAATGCCATTTGAAAAAGAAAGGCTGCCCATTTACTCATGCCATCATTGTCCCAATTCCCGAATGCAAGTGAGTAGCCTATGAGTAAAAAAGCCATAGATGCAATAGCATAAACCATAATGTTTACAGTCAACACTGCAGTTACATTTTTGGTTCGTACCAGTCCAGCTTCGAGCATGGCAAAGCCAGGTATCATAAAGATAATCAGCGTCATTGCAAAGAGTGCAAAGAGCGTATCTATCACATAATTCATTTCCATTGTCTATATTCCTTTAGAACTTTGATTTATATTGATTAGAGTAAGTATAACGGTTAATAGAAAAGATGAAAAGTAGATTTTGTTTATTTAATAGTCATTAAATTGGCTATTTTTTATTTTAGAGAGTAAATAATGATTAAAAATTAATCATATTGAGGAATTCTAGTATAAGATAAGGCAAATGCCTTATCTTCGAGAGGATTAAAGTGCTTCCGCATCTTCCTCGTCTGTTCTGATACGAATTACTTTTGAAATATCAGATACAAAGATTTTACCATCACCGATTTTACCAGTTTTAGCGTTTTCCTGTATTGCTTTGATAGCGATATCGACGTACTCATCTGAGCTTACAACAATTTCTATTTTAATTTTAGGAATGAATTCAACAACATATTCAGCACCTCTGTAAAGTTCAGAGTGCCCTTGTTGTCTACCATAACCTTTTACTTCAGATACGGTCATACCTTCAATACCTGCTTCAACTAGTGCGTCTTTTACGTCTTCTAGTTTGAATGGTTTAATAACTGCTTCAATTTTTTTCATTAATAATCCTTTATAAATTATGAGTGGCTAACACTTATAGGTTAGTCACTTTTTCACCATGTAGTGTTTCATCAAGACCGATTTCTTCAGTCTCAGCATCTACTCTCGCACCACCAGTTACAGCTGATGCGATGTAGTAAACCACAACAGTTCCGACAAGTGTCCATAGTGCAACCACACCTACAGATTGAAGTTGAACCATAAATTGACCCATTCTGTCTCCAGACTCTTTTAATGGTCCGTCCCAAAGAAGATCTTGATCATTAAGCGCAAGTACACCTGTCATAAGTGCACCCCAAAGACCTGCAAGGAAGTGGATACCAAATGCATCTAAAGAGTCATCATATTTGAACATTTTTTTCAATGTAACAACACCGAAGAAACCAATCACTGAACCACCGATACCTACGATGAATGCACCACCAACAGATACGAAACCTGCTGCTGGAGTAATAGCAACAAGACCAGCTACGATACCAGATGCAATCCCAAGAAGTGTAGGCTTTTTAAAGACAAACCACTCGATAATCATCCAAGTAAGACCAGCTGCTGCTGTGGCAATCGTGGTTGTAAGCAACGCTACACCTGCAACTGCATTTGCACCAAATGCTGAACCGGCATTAAATCCATACCAACCGAACCATAATAGAGCTGCACCAGCAGCAGTAAGAAGGATACTGTAAGGTTTCATAGCTTGTTTAGGATACCCAGCTCTTTTACCAACCAAGATAGCAAGAACAAGACCAGCCAAACCACCGTTCATGTGTACAACTGTACCACCGGCAAAGTCAAGAGCACCAGCATCAAAAAGAAGTGCACCGTCTCCACCCCATACCATGTGAGTGATAGGAGCATATACTACAAGACCCCATAGTGCAACGATTACCATCCATGTTGAAAACTTCATACGACCGATAACAGAACCAGAAGCAATTGCTACAGTAATTGCAGCAAAAGTACCTTGGAATGCAACAAATACATATGTAGGGTAAGAACCACTAAGGTCTTTCCATGTGATACCATCTAACATTACGTTACCAAAACCACCGAAGAAGCTTTGTAGTGATGCACTTTCATTTGTTCCAAATGCGATTGAATACCCTGCAACAATCCATACAACTATAGCAAGTACAAATGCACCCATTACCATTGCGTATGTGTTAAGAACGTTTTTAGAACGTGTCATACCACCATAAAATAGTGCCAAACCTGCTGGTGTCATAAGCAAAACAAGTGCTGTAGACATCATCATCCATGCTGTGTCCCCTGTGTCTAGTTTATCTTCTGCAAAAGCAAAGATAGGCAAGAACAACGCCATTAGAGCTGAAAGTTTTAATTTCATGCTAATTCCTTTTATATTGTTTTTTACAGACAAATAATAGCATGTATTAGATTTCTTAATATCTCAAGAGTGATTAATTTTTAAGCAATTCTCAGAGTATTAAGTGATGAGAGGTATTTCCAATTTAATTGAGTGTTCTTTGAGTAAAGATTTTATTTGACTTTCAGCTGCAAGGAGGCGTATCTCCTCATCGGTATCGTTATAGCGTCCATTGGCTTCAATAGAGAGTTGGATGAGAGGCTCTTTTTTATCTTCTATAATGACATGCTGTCCTATGAGAAGCTTTAGAGAGATATCAATAGAGTCAGAAGACCTAAAGGCATTGAGTACTTTACGCAAAAGTTTAGAAAAATTATTTTGATCGAGTTTAAAAGGAGGTAAGTCCTGATCGGTTAAAAGCTTTAATGGGTTTGGGTTTTTTGTTTTAAAGAGTGCGATATTTGCCTCAAGTAAGATATTGATATCGGTCATAATGAACTTATCTGTCTCTAATTTTCTTGTAGGTTTTACCCGAGGAGTATTGTATAAACGTATAGATATCTGCTCTTCATTTTCATACCCTATAGTGATAGCATGAAATATAAATGAGTCGTAATTTAAAGTAAGTGAAGTAGTTTTGTAGCCAAAACTTTGTGGTGCATAGGAGATGGCTATATCATAGAGTTCTTTTTTTGAGACATACCCAAAGAGTATCTCTGCTGCATTATTCAGATAGAGAATTTTCCCACTATTGTTAAAGAGTATAAATGGGCTGTTATCCCACTCTACAAATGCTTCAAAATTAATATCCATCGTTTATCCTAGTCAATATGGTGTTCGTAGATTTTTTTCCTGAGTGTATTCCGGTTTATACCAAGTACTTGAGAAAGTTGTAGCTGTGAACCAAATTTTTTAAGTCCGGCTTGAATGAGTGGTTTTTCATACAGACCCAAGTATTCTCTATATGCATCATTCCCATCTAGGTTCTTCAGTAGGTAGTGGTAGAGCACTTCTTCTATCTCACTACTGTCCATAGAGTGTTGCACCAAATAAAGATAAATAGACTTCTTCAAACTTTGACTGTTTTTACTTAGATTTAAAGGTATGTTTTTCAAGTCTATATCCAAACTATCTAGCATGAGTATAGAGAGTGCCTCTTGTGCAAAGTGTTTTGTCAGATAGGTTACATCATCAGGACGTTCTGCAAGTGGCGGCATCGTATAGATAAAACCAAAGAGGTCATCAATGAGGCTGGAATTCCCTATATAGTTAGCTGTAGCGATAATCCGTTTGTTTGAAAAATCAAAATTATTTTGATTGGTAAGTTTTTCAAAGTCTGTGATAATGAGTTCATCATGATTTTCAAGTGCCTGTGTGACTTCTTCCTGGTTCATTCCCGAAACAATAGGTGCATCAGGAAATAGGTATCGTGCAAGTGATTTTTTACCTATATGAGGTTCCCCTATAATGATAGAAGAGACAAAAAGCGTCTTCGTAAGGTTAAAACTTTTAATAATATGTTGAATCTTATCTGATGTGGTGAAAAATGTTTCCATATGATGCTTTCATGATGATTAATAATTAATCATAGCATAGTTTTATAAAAAAATAACAGATAAGATATGATAGAATAGTTCATTATAGATAAAAGGCACTTCATCAAAGCATCATTTCAACAATTTTATCAACACTTCTCTTACCTTGAGTTAGAACAGGCAGTTGAATATTTTTCTATCTTAGGGGGTATTGGAAAATATGCCCAGTTAGATTATTTTGATGATGTTTTCTCCATGGTAAAGTCAAACTTTGTAGAGAACTTTACAAACTTTCAAGAACTTGTCTCTCCTTCCTATCTTCTAGAAACTCCCTACAGAGAAGTTTTGGTAGCTGTGGCACGTGGGGATGGTAAACTCTATTCCGTACTGCGAAAAGCAAAACTCTCTGAGGGTGCAGGAGAGAAAGTGCTAGAAGAACTTGTCTCTTTAGGCATCTTAAAAGTGGAACACTCACGTGAAGCACCGTTGCGTGTACATCCTAAACATAAACTCCCCAAAGACCAACGTGCATACCGTATACAGGACAAAGTACGTTTTAGACAACCTTTCATGCGTTTTTGGTTTGGATTTGTGACTTACTATAGAAAAGATTTGGCAGTAGGAAAAGGTGAAGCATTTTTAGAGAATTTTGAAAAACATTATGAACGTTTACGTTCCTTAGTCTACGAACAACTCTGCGATGACTTACTTGTGAAATATTATGAAAATAAGGAACCCATCATCTCTTCTGGTTCCTACTGGAACATTTATAGTGAGTTTGACATATTGGCTGTGACAAAAAGTAAAAAGCTCATTTTGGGTGAATGTAAATATAAAGACCGAACAGTGTGTAAAAATGAATTGACAAAACTCAAGCAAAAAGCAGCTGAATCAGGGATGAAAGTAGATGTTTATGCACTGTTTTCTAAGTCAGGGTTTTCAAAAGAGTTGTTAGGTATGCAGGATGAAAAATTACTTCTATTTGATTTGAATGATTTGAAAGTGCTTTTGTAGGGTGCGGTTGCCACCGCACCTTATATTTGTCATCAAGAAAAAGTTTTGATTGGTTGATTGAATTAGGGAGGTGCGTTAGCAAACGCACCCTACGGTTTATATAAAATATCTACTTTCTCTTCTGCCGACACCTCTTCCTCATACACCTTCACACCTTCCAGATACCCAGATATTTCTACCTCTTCATACTCTATACCCTCAGGTACAGCTTCAGAGTGGAGTTGTACGGCACACTGCTTGTAGTTTGGTTCAAAAGATTTGGGGTCAAACTCTGGGATGGTAATGTTGTTAATGAGCTGTTCGTTAAAGTGAAAAGGTACAAAGACATTTCCTTCACGTACGGTTTCACTTACTTTAACGATGACATCTTCTACACGACCACGTGTACCAGAGAGTGCGATGCGGTCTCCACTTGTGACTTGTAGCTTGAGGGCATCTTTAGGGCTTAGGTCTACCCATGCTTCAGGAGCAAGTGCATCGAGTATGCCTATGGTTCCTGTTTTGGTACGTGTATGAAACTGCTCTACGGTTCGTCCTGTGTTGAGTATGAGTGGCAGACCCTTGCATGCCATCTCAGAAAGAGGTATCCACTCGACAGGAAGTAGGCTGGCTTTTCCATCGGCTGTTCTGCATGGCATATCTTCAGAGTAGAGACGCTTGGTTCCCTCTGGTGCTTCTGCATTACACGGCCACTGTATGCCTCCGAGTTGTTCTATCTTCTCGTAACTCATCTCAGAGTAGTCACAGAGTTGTCCTTTACTCACTTTTTTAATCTCATTAAAGACATCACGCGGTGTGTTTAAGTCTTTAAAGAGTAAGTCATGTTTATCTTCAAAGTATTTAGAAAACTCCAATACTATGTCTAAGTCCGCTTTAGAGTCTCCTAAAGGTTCAACTGCTTTTTTAGCATAGTTACACCGTCTCTCAGAGTTTGTGTAACATCCTTCTTTTTCACTCCATGTAGCTGCAGCAAAAACCACATCGGCTATTTGTGCAGTGTCAGACATAAAGGCATCTTGTACTACAAGGATATCCAGCTTTTTGAGAGCCTCTCTTAGGGTATTTTGGTCAGGGTATGAGACTAGGGGGTTAGTTGCAACTACCCATAGAGCTTTTATCTCCCCACGGTTAATAGCATCGATGATTTGTGGGTAGGCGTACCCACGTTTGTTGGGTACTAAGTCTACAGGTACATTGACAATGTCAGCAAAGGCTTGTCTGTCAGCATCAGAACCGTAGTTTCTGTACCCTGGTATCGACGAGGTAAACCCAAACTCTCTAGTACCCATGGCATTACACTGCCCTGTAATAGACATAGGACTAGCACCCTCACGTCCAACATTTCCGGTAATGAGAGCTAAGTTACAGATGGCAGAGACAGTATCTGTACCAATGCTGCTTTGGTTCACACCCATCGTCCATGCAGACATCACTGCATCTGCTTGTGAGTAGATTTTGGCTAGGTTATAAAGTTCTTTTACATCAATGCCTGTTATCTCAGCTACTTCTTGAGGAGGGTAGTTTGCTAGAATGTGCTTTTTAAACTCCACATAGCCGTTGGTACGTTCACGTATGAACTTCTCATCTTCCCACCCTTGCTCAAATATGATGTAACATAGCCCATTAATAAGTGCCAAGTCAGAACGAGGTTTAAGGGGTACATAGATGTCTGCCATCTGTGCAGTTTTTGACTTACGGGGGTCTACTACGATGATAGTAGGTTTTTTACCCGTGACAGACTCATTTTTAGCGATGTGAAGCTTCAAGATAGGGTGATTGTCAGCAATGTTTGCCCCTATAAGCATGATGACATCTGCTTTTTCAAAGTCTTCATAACATCCTGTTGGTCCATCAGAGCCAAAGGTTTGTTTGTACCCCATCACAGCTGAAGCCATACAAAGCGTGGTGTTACCATCATAGTTGTTGGTCTCTAGTCCTAACTGTACAAATTTACCAAGTGCATAAAAGTCTTCAGTCAGTAACTGTCCAGTAGAGATGACCGCCACTGCACCCTTGCCATGCTCTGCTTGTATGCGTTTGAACGTGTCAGAAGTATGTTTGAAAGTCTCATCCCACGAGCTAGGAGTCAGCTCTCCATTTTTACGAATGAGAGGTGCCTGTACACGTGAGTCTGCATAGACCATCTTATGTTCACTTAGCCCTTTAGGGCAGAGTGTCCCAAAGTTCATGGAGTGGAGTGGATCACCTTTGGAGTAAACGGCTTTACCATTTTTCACCCCGATGTACATCCCACACCCTACACCACAGTATCCACAAGTAGAACGTACCCATTTATCAGGGGCCTTGTCTTTGGCTACTTTTCCGAAGATGGGGTCATCTACTAGAGCGTATTTGTCTTCTTTGATGACGAAGCCTAGAAATTGTTTTGCTTTTTCTATTAAACTCATATTATCCCCTCCTATAATTCATTACAACCAAATCCCTAGGGATTTGGTTGTAAAAAGTTTGTGCTACTTTATAGATGCTTGTTGTAAGCACTTAAACAATTCACAGTCAATGACACTGAATGAACAATCTGTTTTCTCCTTGTTACTTGATAACCTAAGTAAGCCTATTGAATTTAGGTCAGATTAACTCACCTATGAAACGCTGGCTGGAAGTTTGATTCTTTATGAACTTACCACCCTATAGAGTTAGGAGGCTGTGAGCAAACCTAAAAACGAAACCAAAGGAATAAAAGATCTTAACTTTCGCACCTAAATCCAAGCATTTTCTGAGTAACATCCTGCAA
>VCAW01000134.1 GCA_013607775.1 Campylobacterota bacterium
AACCTTTACACCCTTTAGAGATAAATAGTGCCATGCCACGTTTTGCTGCTAGACTCATAGCTTCATCATTACCTTCTAAAAAATCGTCATAGGCACCACGTGTTAAAAGTGTGCGTTCATACGCACCAATGGCTTTTCGTACATTTTCAAAGGTTATATCTGTCCCAAATATCTTATGAAAAGCAGTCACATAACTTGGTACAGACTTCAACCTTTGTTCTACCTCTTTAGGTGTCATATGCATCTCAAAAGGTGCCTGCACGGGTCCACCTGCTTGTTCTTCTACATCTTTGGCTCGTCCATTCCAAAACTGTGCTTTTGCCAAAGCGGCATTCAGTACCGTAGGTGAATTTAAATGAAAAGGATTGGCTTGTCCCAAATACCCTATGGCAGTAGGTAAATTATCGTCACCGCCTTCCTCCAGGGAGTGACAGGAAGCACAAGAAATCGTTTTATCTTGCGATAGCGAGGTATCAAAAAAGAGTTTTTTTCCTAAGGCTATCTTTTCAGGGCTCAGTGGATTTTCTGCTGTATCTACAACTTTCAGCAATGCCTCATAGGTTTTAGGAACAGGTAACATATCACGAGAAAGTGCAGCTTGCCTTAATTGTGCATCTGTATAGGTTTTGGTACTCTTATCAGGAAGAATAAATGGCAATGAAATAATAAACAGTACCACATACAATGTAATAGCAACAGGGTGAAATAATCCTCTCATCTTACGCTCCTTTGTTATACTTTATCGTTTTTCTTATATTTTTTATAATTTCAGTATATATAAATAATCAAAAACAATCAAGCACTTTTTAGCACTAAACGAATTTTATTTTAGCACAAAAAGGAATTTTACAATTAGGATTAATATAAGAGTAAAGTTATCTTATTCTTGACTTTTATCAAGAATTATTTCAAAATATTCCGTTATATTTCTTCTTTATATGAATAAGAGTAATTGTCTCTTATTTAGATATTTTTATTCAAAAGGAGTCTGTCTTGAAACAGCTTATACTTTTATTTATAGTGCTAAATAACACGCATATACTCGCTGATGTAACTGAAGGCAAAAAAGTCTATGCAGCAAACTGTGCTATTTGCCATACCGTCAATGGAGGCTATGGTTTAGGACCTGATTTCAACATTGTCTCTTACACCAAAAGAAAAGAAGAAATAGAGGAATATGCTAAAGATCCCTATGCTTGG
>VCAW01000088.1 GCA_013607775.1 Campylobacterota bacterium
AAATAAGAAATAAAGGAATTGATACATGGCAAATAAATATAAAGAGATAAATAATAGCATTGAAGAATTTATAAAAAAACAAAAGATATTTTTTGTGGCTACTGCTACGGAAGATAGCTTTATTAATCTCTCTCCAAAGGGGATGGACTCACTTAAAATTATGGGTAAAAATAGAGTTATTTGGCTCAACTCTACAGGAAGTACCAATGAAAGTTCTGCTCATGTACAACGAGACCCTAGGATGACGATGATGTTTTGTTCTTTTGAAAAGGAACCTCTCATTGTTAAGCTTATTGGTAAAGCAAAAGTGATACATAAAAAAGATAATGAGTGGGAGAGTTTAGCAAAAAAGTTGCCAAGCATTCCTGGGGCTAGACAGATATTTGACTTGGAAATAGAGTTGATATTGACGGTATGTGGAATGGCTGTACCTTATTTTGACTACAAAGGTGAAAGAGAAGATTTAAATGATTGTTGGATAAAACAAGGTCAAGATGGACTAGAAAAATATTGGACAAAGAGGAATCAAGTAAGTCTAAATGGAGAAAAAACATATATCATTGAAAAAAATACAGAAGATAAATAATTGAGAGAATCATTCAAAACAAAAATCATAGAAGTATGCAACAAAAAATAGAAGCCAAGGGTGATAATGTCGGTTTGTCATTCTATGCGTTTTTTGCGAACAAAAATGATAGCCCAGAACTACTTATGGAAGTTGCTAATTGGTGGATATGGGAAAATAAATTAGACCATTTTGATAAAGCTGTGAAGATAAGGAATATGGTGAAAAATGAAAACTAAAAAAGCAATAGATGTTATAGAGTTATTTAGAAATGTATTAGGTGATAAAATAAATGACTTTGCCTTACCGCCTCCAATCTTTGAAATAATGCAATGTGAGATTATAGAATACAAAGAAGAAGAAAAATTACTTATTGTAAGACTACCTGTGTTAGAAAAATGGCAAAACCCCTTTGGCACAATGCAAGGAGGAATGATAGATGCTGCTATAGACAATGCCGTTGGCCCACTAAGCCTTTTAGTGGCTCCTGTGAACATGACACGAACCATAGAGACAAAGATACTCAAAGCCATTACGATGGATGTCGAGACTATTTATGTCAAAGCCAAGCTGGTCGAGGCAAAAAAGCGACGACTTACTTTTGAAGCTGAAGTAGTCGATGTTGAGGGTTTGGTGTATGCAACATCTACAATAGTGAACTATATAGTACGAGGTGAAGATAAGCAATAAACCTCCTCATTATTTCCTCATTTTATTGTGAGATACTATAAGTATCAAAATATAAGGGAAAATATGAAACTCAAATGTAAAACAATCAAACGAATACCACTTATCGCGTCAGTTGCTTTTTTGGTGGGGTGCACCACAGAACCTGAACCAAAAGCTTTTACTTCCGAAGTAGACCCCTATGCCTATGTAAAAAGTTATATGCAATGGTATATTAAAAATAAAATGGATGACAATGAGATTATGGGACTCTCTATTGCACTAGTAGATGACCAGAAGATAGTCTGGTCAGAGGGTTTTGGGTATGCAGATAAAGCTAAGGGCATTAAAGCTACGCCTCAGACCAAATATTGTGCAGGTTCTATTACTAAATTATTTACAGATATGGGTACTATGAAGTTAGCAGAAGAGGGGAAAATAAATATCGATAAACCTTTTAAAAAGTATCTTCCAGCATTTAGTATTAAGAGTCGTTTTGGTTCTACCGATGCTATTACCCCTCGTAACATTATGACCCATCACTCTGGATTACCTGGAGATTGGGGCAGTACAGAGTTTGGTATCAATCCACTTCCTTACACAGAGTATGTTAACGCTATTAAAGATGAATATGTAGCATATGCGCCCAATACTATACTAAGTTACTCAAACCTTGCTCTTACGCTCTTGGGTCATGCTGTAGAAAATGTGAGTGGTATGAAATATAGTCAATATATAGAAAAATCTTTATTCTCTCCATTAGAGATGAAGCATGCAGATTTAGAGATGAAATTAGAAGGGGACTTGGCTTCAAAAAGTTATAAAGAGGGTAAGGAAGTGGTGGAGTATGCTGATGGTTTGGTACCTGCAGGAGCATTGCATGTTTCTGTAGAAGAGTTATCTCATTTAGTCATGATGATAAATGCTAATGGTGTCTATAATCACCATAGGGTACTGAAAGCATCAACACTTAAAAAGATGTTTACTGTACAAAATAAAAATATTGCACTAGATTTAGATACTGAGATAGGGCTAGGCTATTTTATAGACAAAAATATTTTAGGTACACAAGATGTTGCTTATCATCATGGAGGAAACACTGTTGCGCAAAATGCCTACTTTATTGTAAGTCCAAATAGTAAACTGGGTGTGGTGGTGATGGCAAATACAGCAGGTATAGATGCTACAGATATAGCAAGAGAATTACTCAAAAAGGCTTGGGAAGCAAAGATGGATAAAAAAGCACCTAAGCAGGAATTGGTAATCAACCATGATTCTGACTTTGAAGGTACCTATGCCACAGTACTTGGAAAAGTAGAGATAGTAAAATCAGGTGATGGGAGCTACGAGGCAAAGACAGATGATGGTTCTTTCACATTAAACAAGACAAAAGAGAATATTTATAAAGCAAAATATAAACTTCTAGGATTTGTCCCTATAGGTAATGATGATTTGGATAAAGTATCTCTTTATACAGATGAGATAGAAGGACATCATGTCATTGTAGCTTACATGAATGGAGGGCGATTTATAGGTGGAGTTAAGGTAGAAAAACCTGCAAAAATTTCAGAGGACTGGAAATCATATGTAGGGCAATATAGGGTTTTGAATAACTATCAAGTAAAAGAGTGGCAGATTAAAGATGTAGAATTTGTTATAGAAAATGGCTATCCACTTGTAAAAATGAAGTTTCAATCTGGAGACATAGGAACAGCAATTCTAAAACCAATCAGTGATACCGAAGTGCTCATAGAAGGTTTAGGTAGAAGTATGCAGGAGACTGTATATTTGAAAGATGGTATTATACATGCTCAAGGTTTTAGATTTGAAAAGATTGCAGGGGAGAAATGATACCTTCCCCCTCTCTTTCTAACTTTTTTATAAAGACTACGTACCAAAGAGCATAGGATGTATATGCACCTTATGCATATAGTATCTAGAATTAAAATATTATTTTAAATATGGTATGATAGCTATTGTTCTCAAATTTTATATCTCTCCATATTTTCACTATCATCTTGGATATATACAGCTATACTTGAACCTTTTTTTGGTAATAGAGTAATTAATTACAAATTTTGATTAAACTGCTCATATCCCTTAGCATCATCTGCACAATTTGGAATATATGAGAGTTCGCTCTCTTTAGGAAGTAAATATTTTTTCTGATTGGTTATTTGAGTTACAATCCATAAATATGAAATGCGAGAAAATAGTATTACAATAACAGGTAAAGCTGAAACTGTAACATTCAATAACGGATCTTATATTATAGATATGGGACAAGCAAATCAAACACAGGCTAATGCTCTGAAGCCATATGGTATGGCATATGACCTTGTTATGAATTATAAAATCCCTGTTGCATGGGTTATTAGACAAGGGAAAACCTTTGTTTTTGATGATCCCACAAATGCAGCCGATTTTACTTATAACGGTAAAAATTATTACTCTAGTGCCTTGATTGTTCCTGCTGCCTATGCGACCGAAGCAGCATCAGTAGTGGCTGCATGGCAGGCAAAGGGTGTTGTAGTAGATCAGATGGCGAGCGGTGCTATTACGCTACCCGTATATGGCTGGATTACAACGTTTCCCAGAATTTTGTTAGATGAGGCTAATGGCGATAAAGCAGATACAGCATTTTTTACCCCCCTCAGAAATGCCATTTACCTCTTACGCTATTGGAACACCTCTTGCACTTACGGACTGTAATGATGTTTACGTGATGCCCCACGCAGACCCACAGGACTGGGATCAGGCAACACAAGATATCTTTACGGGCTTTATTGGTTCGGGTGGTCATGTATGGGCAGCATGTCATGCAGTATCTGCACTTGAAAACGATACAGACGGACTAGGGCTTCACTTGCTTTCCGATAATGGTTTAGCTTCTTGGAATGATATCACTAATGTGAATACTCCTGATTACGACTATGATCCAAATAGTGCAGATGATCCTATTATGCAGATTTATGAACCTCTATCAGGAGGGGGAAGTACTGCATTAGATGGTGGTTCTCAGGAAATCAATGTTTTAGACTTGGGAAGTAACTGGAGAACAGAAACGACGGTAGCCGTCACTGACCCAGATAATGCCAATATAGTAGCTGAAGGTGGTGCTTACCCTGCACCTGCTGCACTGGTAGCCTATGGTCCAGCCTATGGTAATGGTAAAGGATATATGGTTTATGAGACATCTCATACTTTTCAAACAGGAACAGAGGCACAAAATGTCTCAGCTGCACGTATTATAGGTAATATGATTATAAAGGCGTCACTAGGGACTGCACCAGTATTTTCAAATAAAGTCATTCCTTCTACTATAGAAGCAGGTTCAACTGTTCCCTTAAGTATAGATGTAGCATCTGCACCAGGAATGGATCATATATCTTCCTATTTTACCTATAAGTGGACAAGCAACTGTGGGGGGACATTTTCTTCTTCTGCAGAAGGCAATGTAACAGGATCACCAGCAACCATTTCAGCGACATTTACTGCACCAGAATCTGTTGGAGAGTGTGTGGTTAGAGTCATTGTTGGTGATGATTGTGGAAGAGCTAATTTTGATGCAACATCAACATTGATTGTAGATCCTTCAGGACTTGATTTGCTAAAGTCTGTTGCACAAACAGAGGTATATCCTGGTAATGATATTAACTATACACTTACCCCGCAGTATACAAATACGTATCTTCTAACAGATCTCTGTATTAGAGATGTGATTCCTGCGGATACAACTTTTGTTTCTGCGATTCCTGCATACAATACAGGCCCTAACTGTAATGATGCTGATAATTGGTATTTGGGGAGTAATAACGCTGCAACAGATGGTGTAGTGCTTCCAACATATACACAACAAGTTGTCAATATGGCTGACATAGCAGATACTGGACTTGAGGAAAAAAATCCAACAACCAATAGGGGTACAAGTGCAGATTTAAAAACCAAAGTTCAAGCTGGTGATACAAAACACAGTTTGTTAAACTTTGATGTAGCCAGTATAGACCTTTCTACCTATCCAACAGGTACACTCGTAAACAGTGCAACTATGAGTATAGTAGTAACTGGAGCACAAGGTGGCTCTGAAGCAAAAATGTATAGAGCTATAACATCTTGGACAGAAGCAGGAGCAACATGGGATACTACAGATGGTTCGACTTCATGGGCTGAAGGAAGCTTCTCATCAGCTGATTATGACTCACTTGAACTTGGCACACTTGATACAACATCCGCAGGAACAAAAACAATTGATGTTACATCGCTAGTAGATGGGTGGCTTAATGGTACTTTCTCTGCAGAGGGTATAGCACTTATTGGTACACTTAAAAATAAAGATGTTAAATACGGTAGTCGTGAAAATGGAGGAAATGAACCTTTTATTACGGTAACACTTGATGTGCCTGATAGTGTTGGAAGTACAGTTTCTCTTGAAGCTGCACCACAACTTATTGTTGGGAGTGGAGACATAAATGTAACAATGAATGTTTCTTTAACCCTTCTAAGCTCAGATACAACAGTTGATGCACCTGCATTGACTGTAACCACAAGTGGTGGTGCAATAGTAACATCTTCCGTAGCAAGTCCTACTTCTCTTGCCCTAACTGCACCTAATGGTTCAGGTTCATTTGCATATGTATGTAGTGCTACCGCAGGGGCAAACCTGACAGAAGATGTAGTATTTAGTGCTACACCTACAGTAAGTGCAGGAGATACATCAGCTACTTTTGTTGCGGCAACATCCAATAGTGTGATTGTCTCACCAGAGCTTAAACTGGGAGTGAAGGTAGACAGCAATATAGCAGTACCTGCCACCATCGATAACAACGCAACAATAAAAGATAGCCACCTATTTGCGACAACCCCTATTTATTCCAATACAGTTTCTACACTCGTCATAGAACCAGGAACACTGACTGGTCACCTCTATAATGATGCAAACGGTAATGGTGTCCAAGATGGAACAGATACCAGCATGGCAAATGTAGATGTTTTGATTACAGATTCAGCAGGTGTCGAGCATAACGTAACGACCGGAGTAGATGGAAATTATACAGTTTATGATTTAGCAGTAGGTCTTTCTAATGTAATCATAGATAAACTAGATCCAGATTTCCCATCAAATGTTACGCAATCAGAAGGAACAAATCCTACATTAGTGACTATAGTATCAGGAGCAAATGTTGAGGAAAATAATGGTTTTGCAGCATTACCATATGGATGTCAAACCTCGATTTGGGGAAGAGATTTACCTTGGACAAATGGAGATAATAGTGGCACAGTTACCATTGCACCAGGTCTTGATGCGACTATAAATATCAGTTATGATGCAAACGGTTCTACTGCACTTTTAAGTACAACATTTCCTGCTATAGACAATACGGCTAGTACAGATGGTCCATATTTTGGAGGCATCTCTGACTTAGGTATATTGCAAAATCCAGACTCAGGTGCAGGTACTTCACCTATTACTATAACTGTAACATTTACAGAGCCAATTTATAATGGTTCATTCATAATTACTGATATTGATCCAAGAGATACTCAGACTACGGATCAAGTGACAGTGACAACAGATATAGGTACGCCTGTTCTGACAAAAGTAAATAGCACCAATAGTACAATAGATAGTATTGTCGGTACAGTGGCGAGTTCTCTTGTTGGAGCATATGATAATTCGAACAATGATGATAGAGGAAGTCTGCGTATTGCTTTACCTGATGGCACAACAACGATTACCATTGTTTACGAAGATATAGCTGGTGCAGCAGATACTTCGCTAAGAGGTATCGGTATTTTAGGAAGCCTTTTAACCTGTAAGAGTGGTGAAGTGAGAGGTAGTGTAAAAGATGATACAGGTAGTGCTCTATCAGGTGTAACTGTAGATCTTAAAAATAGTAGTGGAACGGTTATTGCAACGACAACTACGCTTGCTGATGGTACCTATGTATTTTTAACTGTACCTCCAGGAGAATATACTGTAGTTGAAACAGATTTAGCAAATTATACTTCTATTAGTGATGGTGATAGCTCTGCTGACGGAGATACAACGAGTAACAGTAATACAAATGACAACAGTATTCCAGTGACAATTACCTATGATAAAGTGGATGCAGATCAAATAATTTTAAAATGATACAATTAGATTGATATTCTTATCATTTTATGATATGATTAAGGAGTTATTCTTATCAAAAGGTACATAAATGAAAGAAAAAAAGTGGATTTGGGAACACAATGACTATCCTAATTTTAAATATGATACTAGTAAATTAGATACTGCTTTATCACAGGTATCCCGAAGTACAGGGATACTTGAAGGTACTATAAGCACTCTCAATTCAAGTAATACTACTTCCATACAGCTTGATGCCGTAACCAATGAAATTTTAGCTTCATCAGAGATAGAAGGAGAAATACTCAATAGAGACAGTGTCCGTTCTTCTGTACATAAAAAACTTGATGAAAGTTTTGATTACAGTAATGACCGCTCAACACATCATACAGATGGATTGGTAGATGTATTGATAGATAGTAGCTTTAACCATGAGTCTCTCACAGAAGAGAGGCTTCACGGATGGCATAATGCCCTGTTTCCTACTGGGTATAGTGGTATGACTAAAATAGATGTAGCAACATATAGAAGTGAAGAAATGTCAGTGGTCTCAGGTAGAGGGATGAAAGAAAAGACCCATTATATAGCTCCTCCTCATGACACGCTTACAGATGAGATGCATACGTTTCTTGAATATATAAATCATTCTGAGGATAATCCTTACGTTAAAAGTGCCATTGCTCATTTATGGTTTGTCATCATTCACCCTTATGATGATGGTAATGGAAGACTAACAAGAGCCATAGCAAATTATGTACTCTCAAAAGAGTTAGGACTTAACCATAAGTACTTTTCTATCTCTTTAGCTGTTATGAAAGATAAGAAAAACTATTACTCTTCTTTGGAAAAAGCCAATAAGATTATAGACAATAAGGATTTTGATTTTACCGCATGGATATTATGGCATACGAGTATGATAAACAGTGCCATAAATATCTCACTTGAAAACATTCAAACGGTTGTCAATAAAACAAAGTTTTGGGATAGAGCTAGAGACCTAAATCTAAATGAAAAACAAACCAAAGCTATCAACAAATTACTAGATGCTGGAGAAGGTAAATTTGAAGGTGGCTTGACCAATAAAAAGTATAGAGCTATTGCAGACACAACACAACTAACTGCATCACGTCATATAAAAGAGTTAGTAGACAAAGGTTTATTACGTGAAGTTAAAGGTCATGGTGGTAGAAGTACTTGTTATAATATAGTATGGAATGGTTAAATGAGGTTTTGGTTACCAATAGGTTACCAATCGTAAAATAGTGAAAGCTTAAGAAGTCTTTTAAAGGTCGTTATAGTCGATGTTTAAAGGGGATTTTAAAAGTAGATGGTGCGGATTAGAGGACTCGAACCTCTAAACCTATTTTCTTTAAAGCTCGTATTTTAGGGACATAAATCACTTTAAGGTTTGTAGGGGTGTCCGCTTAGGTGTCCGTTTTGACTCAAAAAATGGTTATTTAGCTACTTATTTAAAAAGCTGTGAATGTGTACCCATTCGTTGCAAATAAAGTGTATTATCTACAATAGTATAAATCAATAACATATCTCCACCCAAATGGAACTCTCTAAAATCTTTATACTCTCCCATAAGGCTATGGTCTCTTGCTTCACTTGGTAAAGGCTTATCATCCAGTAAGCAAGATAGATATTTGATACGTTTTGCATACTGTTCATCTGTAAGCTTCACTTTTAACTCATCTTTTCTAAAATGCTTGTGTCGCTTGATGTTCATTATTTGGCTAACTCTTCTAAAGTTATATCTTCATAGTTTGCACCTGTAGCCACATCTTTCATAGCTTCTAAGGTTTTATCATTAGGTATTTTCACTTCAAAGGGTAACCCTCTGTTAAATACAGATTGGGCTAAAAACATATTGACTGCCTCACTAAGGCTTAATCCATAATGCTTATAAATCTCTTTGGCTTGTTCTTTAAGCTTAGTATCAAGATATACATTTGTACGTGTTTTTCCAACTACCATCAAGCTATCCTTTTTATTTTATTTTAACACAATGTTTGTGTTTTGTCAATGTACCGCACAGTCACAAAGTAGGTACTCGAACCAAAAGTAAGATAAGTGCTTCACGTTTTGGTAAGATAAACATTGGTTTTTCTCTGTTATATGCGTCTAAATAGATGGACGCAAATTTGGACGCATCTATTTCAAGCCCATCTAACATATTTTTAATATCTCTAATCACATGGTTATGTTTTTTACCTGTCATATCTGCTATGTCTCTACTGTTTACTGTATATTGATACCTTAGCACTCCACCATGTATGGATTAAACTTCATAACCTATACACTGGCTCAATCGTCATAAGCCTACTGCACACAGACACCCCCACCCCCTAAATTTCCGTTTTCAATCTTATATTAGGTGCAGACTGACCCAAACCCATTTTTTATGATTTGAACTTTTTTACTAAACTGTGATTAAATTGTAAGATAAATATTGAGGAATAAAAGAGGAACACTTCACCCAAAAAGGGTGAGTGTGTTAAATAAGTAGTGATGGAGTAATATTATCTCCCTTGACTTCTGCCAATACTTTATACAAGCGTCCACTCTCTCCATAAATAAGCGTACTGTCTGCTTCTCCCTCTTCTTTTAGATAGATAGCTAAATTGTCTGCTACGCCATCTACTGCATTGATACCCATATCTGATAATCTCTCTTCTGTGTATGAGATAAGCGACTCAATTCTGTCTGCGTATCTGTTGTCGTACTTAGGTTCGCCTGTAGTAATGATAAGCCCTCTTGAATTATTGATATGATTGTAGATTGTATCTGCCATTTTATCCTGCATTGATAGGCTGATTGATTTGCTATTTAGAAAAAACAACACTCCGTCTGTTAGTTCCTCTGCTGTAAAGTGTGGCTTGTTACGTTTGCTACTTAAAAACTCCGTGAGTGCTTGTACTTTCTCTTTGTTCTTTAATTTTCTTGTTTTGTGCATAGGTTTATCCTTTAAGCATTTTATTTATTTGTATCTAAAATCATACAAACTAATCAAATAATACATTAAAATACTTATAAAGTCAATACTAATTATATGTATTTAGATATTATGTTATACTATTTTACATATAAATACATATAAAAGGTTCACCTTTGGAAAGAAAAAGATTTAATGAGCTACTTAAACTAAGTGGACTATCAAAAAAAGAATTTAGTGAGATGTTGGGTGTATCTTACGGAACTGTAAACAGTTGGGGTTCACCTCAAAATGTACCTTACTGGGTAGAGTCGTGGCTAACCATCTACATTGAAAATAAAGAGTGTAGAGAGTTGAAGCAGTTATTACAAAATACTGTATGCAAGGATAGTGAATAGTTATCGTGATTAGTTGCAGGTTTCTTTTACTGTGTTGTTTTCCATGTCTTCTCTTTTGTTCTTAGTTCACCCAATACTGAAAGACTCTTTAAAGAAAGAAATAGTCCATAGATAACTATTCCATACGTAACTACGTATGTGCCACCACTTTCTGCATATTGATATGTCCCAAACGTGATACCCAATCCGATAAGGAACATAGCAACTCCACCCAAAAGCACCTTTTTTTCTTCTTTGATTTCATATTTAATAAGTACATCCAGTGCAGTATTAGCGATATTATTAGCAATATCTTCTGTATGATTTCGCTTGTTTAAATATGCTAACACCTCTTGTTTGGTTAACCCTTCTTTTATCATACTTTGAGATACAGTAGTACTTTCTAATACATGCTCTATGTTAGGGTATTTCTTAATCATTTCCTTCATATAATCACTCATCTTACATCTCCAATTTTAAACAGTATATCTAAGCTAAACATCTTACGCACAACTTAACCCTTCGCACACGCATAAACACAGTCGCCCGTCGCAATTTTCAAATCTGAAACTCAAAAATAATAATTTGAGTTTTCAAGTTTTTTTGGGTGGAAAAGTTTGGTTTGGGATTTGAAAACTACTTCAAATAAAATGTAACCTTTTCCTTTGTATCTTTTTTAGTCTTTGGGTCTGTGTATGCTACTTCCCAAATTTCCTTAGTAGGGCTAAGATAACAGTTTTTATCTGTGCCTAAAATCTGAACAACCTCTCTACCCTTTTTTTGTATGACTTTATCCCCCACAACAATATTATAAGCATATACAATCTTTCCATCATTTTCAAATGAGATATTATGACCTAAATCTGGTCTCATTCCCTTATGAAATGTATTAACACCTTGAAGAGTAATGGTATTGTTATTTATTTTTTTAACATTCCATTCTTAACTTTCGCACCTAAATCCAAGCATTTTCTGAGTAACATCCTGCAATA
>VCAW01000089.1 GCA_013607775.1 Campylobacterota bacterium
ATTCATACCATATTATAACAGAGGAGGAGTTAACCGACTAGCCCACATACTTTTTTAAGCTTAGACTCATTTGTAGCACAAAGGTGAGCCAAAGACTCTATGGTAGGAGGCGAAATAAAATTTTGTAGTAAAATCGCTTTTGCCTTCGCTGCAAGTTCTAATGATATAGCATCTATCTCTTCAGAGAAATAATCCAACAAAGAAAAGCGATGTATCATAAACTCTATCACACGATGTTCTGTACGGATACTTTGCATCCTTTCGGCTACTGAAACATTTAAAATCTTCTCTACAACATAAAGGCTCAAAGCATCTATAGGTTGCTTATCGATGATTTTAAGTGACACATCTTTTTGTAGTTTATGATATAGAAAATCAATAATTTCATTTTCTCCTGCACTCAAATAGCGTTTTAAAAAAAAGTCTGCAATACATAAAATAAAAATATCCGAATTTTTAGACTTTTCCATCGTTAAAGTCATATCTTGTTTAGAAGAAACATAAAGTGCTATCTCTCCGTCTTTTACTGTCATTTCTTTCTGGGAAAGCCTATCATAGAGTGTGAGTGTACCTTTTTTTACCATGACAAAGAGAAGCATTCTGTCCAAGTTTTCTAATCTTACCTCTTGTGTATACTGTACCAGTTTGCTCTCTAAAAAAACAATACCATTTGAAATATCTACCCTGTTTAAATAGCCTTCTTTACCTTTAAAAAGTTCTGTTTTTTTATATTTTGTATCTGTAATATTAAAAAAGAAACTATCCATTATTCAACCTATAGATGATAATAGGCTCTTACCCTATGCTCAAAGTCTTCATCACTTAACTCTTTTTTCATATGGATGAATTTTCTGGCTTTATCTCCCGCTGTTTGTCGTGCAGGAGAATTCTCTTTTTCTATGATTTCTAAAATCATTTGAGCCACCTCTGATGCATCATTACCACTATTAATTTGCTCTACAATCGTGGGGGCTAAAGTAGATACCAACTTAGCATATGTAGAATCTTCTTCAAATGTTTTCGTATTCATGACTAAATTATCTTTTGCAAAATTGGTATCAAAAAAGCCTGGCATAATAGAGTGCACACGTATATTGAAATCTTTGAGTTCATAACGAAGCGAATCAGTAATGCCCTCTACTGCATATTTACTGGCATTGTAAAAAGTCAGTAATGGGAGTCCTATTTTCCCCAAAAAAGAAGAAATATTGATAATGATTCCATCGTTTTGATGACGCATCTTTGGAATCACTGCTTTACACAAACGCAATACACCAAAGACATTGACATTAAACTGATGAAACATCTCCTCTTCAGTCACATCTTCCACCGTAGAAACCAAACCATATCCTGCATTATTGATGAGAATATTAATCTTTGGTATATATAAAAGTGCCTTATTTATACTTTGCATATCAGTGATATCTAAGAAAATAGGACGAATACTTTCAGACTGTATATCAAAAAGTTTTTGTGGTGTTCTCGTCCCTGCATAGACAATGTAACCCTGTGCTGCCAAGTAAACTGCTGTTGCCCTACCCATGCCAGAACTTGTTCCTGTAATGAGTACTGTTTTTTGTTGCTTCATACTAACGATTATATTCAAAAGAGATAGAGGTACTATTGATAAGTATCAAGTACTCAAGGTGTATAAAAAGATAAAATATTTTAACTAGGAGCACATTATCATGGATGTAACACATTACTATAACCCTCAGGGTGAAGAGATATTAGACGAAAAAATATTTGGTGGTTCGCCTTCTGGATTTGTTGATTTTAACCGTTCAAAATATAAGTGGGACAGCAATATATATGACCTTATGAACGCCAATACTTGGTTTCCAAGCGAGGTCAACACTAGTACTGAGAAAAAAAACTTCGACCAACTTACCGACAACGAACAAGCCATTTATAAAATGACTTTTGCACAACTCAGCTTTAATGACTCAGCCCAAGAAGAGTACCTCAGCGATTTTAGAAGACTTGCCAACAACCGTCTTGTCAAATCTGTACTCTCTTTACAAATCATGCAAGAGGTCAATCACTCTAAAAGTTATGCTGTACTGCTTGATGCCTGTGGTAACTCAGATGAAGTCTTTAACCTTTACAAACATGACCATATGCTCAACCAAAAAAACCAAAAAATAGCCGAACAGTTTGCACGATACATTGATGGTGGCTCTGTAGATAAGATGTTACTCTCTGCGATGGCATCTGTGAACCTGGAAGGTATCTACTTTCTACTAGGCTTTAGCTATATTTACCTACTAGGCGACAAAGTGCCAGGGGCTAGAGATATGATAAAGTTTATCGCAAGAGATGAGCTCAATACCCATCTGCCACTCTTTGCAAACATCTTTAAAACCATCCAAAAAGAGAACAAGATACAAACAAGTACTATAGATGCTGCCCATACCATGATAGAAGATGCCGTCAACATAGAACTAGAGTATGGTAAATATCTACTTGAACAATACCCTATCATGGGTGTTACTCCAAAACTTATGGAAGATACTGTCTATAACTATGCCAATGACCGACTCCAAAAAATAGGTCTTAAGCCTATTTTTAAAGAAAGCAGTGCAACATACCTACAAAAACTTGTCACCAAACATCTAGAGATGAATGAAGTTAAAAGTAATTTCTTTGAATCTAATGTTTCTAACTATGCCAAGTCAAGCATAGACCTAAATGATTTCTAATGACAAGTAGAGAATTCCTCCCCTACCTCAAATGTGTAGGTACAGGTCCAAAACGTAACCGTGACCTCACTAAAGAAGAGATGAAAATCGTCATGCGTGCTTTTTTAAAACAAGAGGTTTTATCAGAACAGGTGGCTGCCTTTATGTTAGGCTGGAGAGTCAAAGGAGAGAGCATAGAAGAATTCTCAGCTTCACTTGAAGTTTTTGATGAGTTTGTCAAACACGCACCTCTTCCCAACTCCATAGAATTTGGATACCCCTATGATGGTAAAATCAAAAATCCTTACATTCTACCTCTTACTGCCAAGTACCTACAAAATTTTGATATTAATCTCTCTTTACATGGAGGATTGCTTCAACCTGCCAAAGAGGGTACTACCCTTAAAGAAATATGTGACAATACACCCCTAGAAGACAATATCTACTACTATGATAGAAGTGAGTACTTTCCAGAGCTTTATGCATTTTCTGAGATTAGAGATAGATTGGGACTGCGTTCTTCTTTTAACACCATAGAAAAACTCTTAGGCATCACACAAAGTGAGACTGCCATTATCGGTGCTTTTCATAAACCTTTTGTAGACAAATACATTCAACTCTACAAAGACCGATACAAAAAACTCATTATCATCAAAGGGAATGAAGGAACACCAGAAATATTTTCCAAATGTGCGGTGACTATTGTAGAAAATGATGAGATAACAGAGATAAAAGTAGATCCCAAAGCCTATGGCATTGACTATAGAAAATCTACAGAACGCATCTCCTTAGAAAGCTCTTTAACACAACTTCACAACCCTACAGAAGCCTTTAACGAACTGGCTCAATTTAATGCTGCGGTCATTTTGTTTTTGACAAATAAGGTTGAAAGTATTGAAGCAGGACTTTCTGCGATATCAACTCACCATACAACGGCTCTTTCATAAATGTTTCGCTCTTTGTATCTACAAAAAAGAGTGTGGGAAATACAGTGGTGTAGTACATCTCTATAGGGTAAGAGAGCTTTCCCTCATAAGTAACCATGACTGCTATCATTTTATCGTTAATGGTATCTATATAGGGTTGATGCATAAACTGTTGATGTAAAATCTTATTACACATTTTAGAATCTTTTTTAACTACCAATACAACCAAAGGTTTATCTTCCTTATACGCAAGTTGTAGTGCCTTATCATAATCACCCATCCAATGCACATGGTTGGCGTAAGTCGTAGGTGTCAACAGCCAAAGTAATATTAGCTGTTTTAACATTGCTTATTTCTTTTCATCCGTTTGATAAATGAAGATACCTGAGGGGTGTTTGATGTTGAAAATCTCACGTTCTAAGTACCACTCTTTGGTGTTAATGACATTGACTTTATTTTGGTCACGCTTATCTCCTTGCCCATTGACTGAGACATACAGATAGTCATCTATATTTGACCAACGAAGATGAAGTACTTTGCCTTTAAATGTAAACGTTTTCATAATCTTCAATGTCTTTGTATCGACTATCTGAATAGTAGGGAAATCTTTTCCTGAAAATGTTACTGCCAAATACTTTTTATCTGGACTCAATGAAGTAAATACAGGTAATCCCTGCATCTCTATGTTTTTAATGAAGTTAAACTGCGTGTCATACACCATCACTGCATTGTCACCTACAGCAGGGATGAACGTTTTGTCATCACTAAGACTCCAGAAACCAAAGTGTGGGACTTTAAGCACTGGCTTGTTGTCTTTAGCAGTAACTTTTATCTCTGAAAATTCCATTTTGTCTAAGTCAATGACACCAAATGATTTAGAGAGAGAAAAACCTACAATATACGTGTGATCTTTAATCATCGCATCAAAAGGCATTTTTCCTACTTTGAACTCTTTATAGGGTTTAAATTTAGGCAGACCTTTACCTGCATTCTCATTTTTAAGTACGGAGACTTTATCACTATCCATCTGGGCAAAGATGAGCATATCTTTATAGATTTTCATCCCCACATTTTTAGAACCAGTAACTATCTTGTCTATGGGTTTTAATCACGGGTAAGAATGTCTACCGATTTGTCATCATAGTTTGCCACAGCCACATAGTTATCAGCAATCACAAAACCTATGGCAGACTTGGATGTTTTATACTCATTAAGTACTTTTTCACTCACAGGATCAAAACGTACTACATAACCATCACGAGAAATTAGATATCCATCTTTCCCATCAAATTTAATGATGCCGTGATTCATGTTATGCATCTTCTCCATATATGACTTCACCAAACCTTTGTTAATGACAGCGACAGATTCACTCTCACGCTCTACTACAAAAATCTTTTCACTTGCATTGGGAGTGGCAGCAAACAATACAGAACCTAATAGTACTACTGATAATAATAATAACTTCATCTCTTCATCCTTTATCTGGGAAGCTCGAATAATAGGTGATACTCACAACATCACTAGCTTTTCTCTAGGCTAGGCACTCTTTTGAAACCCTAGCCGTAGCTAAGGTGAAAAAGAGTAACAACGCATAGGGGAAAGCTAGTGCTGCCCGAAGGGTGGGCTTTGCAAACGCAATCTTGCACAAGATATTGACTTCGTCTTAGCTATGGCTAGGACTTATAAATCTCTTGCACAATCTCACATTTGCAAAACCCATTGTGGGTATCACCTATTATTCGAGGTTCCCATATGTTATTGTATAGAAGAATTCAAGGTAAGAGATTGACACCTATCAAGGTTCTAAAACTTTTTCCAGAAATCACGGCTAAAGAGTAAAAATACCGTATAAAATTCAAGTCTTCCTACGATCATCGCCATAGAGAGTACCATTTTATTTACATCACTAAAAAATGCATAATTTTCAGAAGGCCCGGTGAGTGAAAATCCAGGACCTATATTTCCTACTGTTGCCACAGCAGTAGAAACAGCCGTCATAGCATCAAAGCCTTGGGCAAAAAGATAGAGTGTAATCAACATATTGGTCATTACAAATAATACAATAAAGCCTGTGGTAGAGCTAATCGTTTGAGAGCTTGTTCTCTGACCATCAATAAATACCCCGACAACAGCATTGGGATGAAGTATTTTTTTAAATTGTAAAGTGATATTTTTAAACAAAACGATGTAACGTATAACTTTCACCCCACCTGCAGTTGAACCGGCATTCCCTCCTATAAGCATCGCTATAAAAATCACCGTAATAGCTACATGCCCCCACTGTGCATAATCAAGTGTAGCAAAACCTGTGGTGGTAAGTACTGAGGCTATCGTAAAGAAAGAGTGAGTAAAGGCATGGAATTGATTGTCTTTATCTATGACAATATCTGCACTGCCAAGCAGCAAAGAGAGTACGATAAAAATACCCAAATACCAAATAACTTCTTCTCGTTTATACCCATCAAATCTACCAGAAGAAAAAAGTTTTAAATGTGCCAAAAAGTTGATACCCGAAAGTATCATAAAAAATGTAGTAATCCATACAATAAGGCTAGAGTCATAATACCCCAAAGAGGCATTCTTCGTAGAGAATCCTCCTGTAGATATGGTAGAGAAGGCATGGTTAATCGCATCAAAGAAACTCATGCCTGCTACTTTAAGAGCCACAGCATCTATAAGGGTAAAAAGAATATAAATACCCCACAATCTAATGGCAGTATCTTTCACTTTAGGGGTAATCTTTTCCATTTTAATCCCTGTAGATTCTGCTTTAAACAGTGTCATAGACCCACTGGGGTTAATCAGTGAGAACAACCCGACACCGAGGACAATAATCCCCATACCACCTAACCAATGCGTCAGACTTCGTAGATAGAGTATGGATTTAGGAAGAGATTCGATATCAGAAAAAATGGTTGCACCCGTAGTGGTAAATCCGCTGACTGACTCAAAGAAAGCATCGGCAAAAGTCACTTCAGTATAGAGCATAAAAGGGATAGCCCCTGCCACGCCTAAGAGTATCCAGATAAGGTTGACAGAGAGAATACCCCCTTTAATACTGAGTTTCATTGTATGCTTTTTGAGGAGTAAAAAAACCACTGCATTGACAAAAAAAAGTATGCTGTCAAAATAAATAAACTGTTGCATATTTTCGTCATATATCCATCCCACTAGAATCACCGTGAAAAAGAACACACTCAATGCCATACCGATGGTAGAGACAAATTTAAAAACATTTCTTAAAGCGTATAAATCCACTGCTCTATCTCATCTTTATTTTCACACTCTCCAAAAGCAACCACAATGTCACCTTGAGCAAATGTCTCTATCTGTACCAAAGGGTACACCTTTTCATCTCTTAAAAGCAATACTTTTACTTTATCTCTCTTCATCCCTTTGATACGTTTTGAAATCAAAGTAGAGTTCGGGTAAATTTTACGCATAAACAGCATGCCCCGTCCTCCACAAAAATGTCTCTGAGAAACGATGGAACTAGAAGATATCTTTTCTAAAATAGCATAGTGTGCACCCGCTTTACTTCCACGTACAACGACCACGCCCATCTTATGCATGAGGTTATAATAATCTTTGTCATTGTTGACAGCTACCACTTTTTCTATACCAAACTCTTTTGCTTCGATACATTTGACGATATTTTTTTCATCATTTTGCGCAGCAGCTATCACCATATCTGCATTCTTCAAGCCCTCTTTTTCAAAAAGCTGATGGTCTTCATGCGAAGAGTTAATAATCTCTACTTTACCTTGTAAAAATTCCGATGCTTCTTTACAATACTCAATATTTTTTTCAATCATTTTAATATCTAGCTTTTTATCTAGTAGCACTTTTGCAATCTTCTGTGCCAAAGTATTGGCACCAAAAATAACAATTTTTTTAATCTTGGTAGGCATCTTGTCATCTAACTTGGCAGATAGGGTCTCAAGAGCTTCAGAGGAACCAAACATATAGACCAAATCTTCTGCTTCAATAGCTGTATCATCACTTGGAATAAAAAATGATTTTTCTCTTTCTATCCCAACAATAGAGATGTTTTCATTATTTAACATCTCTACCGTATAAGAAATATATGCTTCATTTTGCACACGAATAGAGACAAGCTTGTCTTTGGTCTGATGAAATGATTTGACATTATTTGCTCTAGGAAATGCCAACAGAGATTTGACTTTGTTCGCAGTAGTAATATCTGGGAAAACAGCATAGTCTATAGAGAGTTTTTCTAAAATATGACTCGTTAAAAAACCATCATTTTTAAGTCTAATAATTTTTCGTTTCACCTCTACCACATCTTCGATAATCAGTGTAGAGAGTAAATTTGCTTCATCTGAATCTGTTACAGCAATAAACAGATCGATACTTTCAAGTGAAAGTGCTTGGTAATTCTTTGGATTTTCAATATCTCCATGCAAAGTCAAAATATCGATATCTTCGTCTAACTTGTTGAGCTTATTGATATCTTTATCTATAACGATAACATTGTGTGTATAGGAGAGTGTCTGCGCAAGGCTATAACCCACAGTACCTGCACCTGCTATCATAATGTCCATACTATTTTATCCTTCACGATAATACAATTCAATAGTACTATTATCTCACTTAAATACTATGAAAAAGTACTTTTACTTTTGAAGTAAACTCACCTGCCTAATCAGTTGTTCTTTCGTTAATGATGGATTTTTCGACAAGTCAATCACTTTTTGACACTCACTTTTGGCAAAACGTACATACAGACCTACTATTACTTTGTCACCTTTTTGTAGTTTAGGAATATTATATGGAATCATTTTTCTTTCATTAGCTTCAAGGTTATGTACTGTACCTTCAGTGGCATGTGCAGGTATAATTATATCCTTCCCATTTTCTTTAAATGTATAGGCAAAATACCCCTGTTTATCTTCACTAGGGAAATTTTTATAATTTTTCCAGATGACCGTACCTGCTCTTTGTACTTCTATTTTTAAAAACTTGGCACGTGCAGGTTGGATAATAAGAGGATGTTCCATTTTATTATGTAATGTTACATTCAATAGTTTACCCTCTACAGTCACATTGATATCTACACCTGTTTTTCTAAATGCTTTATCATGAATACCTAGAAATTTATGACTCACATGTTTACCACGTGCACATTTATCTACCTTATCTACCCCACCTGCAAGTGTAGGTATATGACAATGTATACATCCTAAGCTCTCTTGATTGTCCTTCATTGCTTTAAAAATAGTCACATTGTTATCATTCAATTTATGTGAATGACACCCCATACACACTTTTTTAGCATACAGAGGATTCGTTGAAGTCGAAGAGTGTTGATCTCCTTCATCTGGATTTGTCAGTCTTCCATAGAGTGTGGGTTTATATCCTTTGGCTTGTTTGGCTTTAATATTAATATTAAAACTATGTGATTTCTGTACATACGCTATAGTATGACAAAAATAACAACTCACTGCATCCGTATGGGTTTTATTATTTATATCGGGTCTTGCTACACCTGAAATAAGATCATCTATATTATCTGCCATAGGCATATGACAGCTTGCACAAACATACGTTTTGGTACTAACTTTATCTGCTATTTTTTTATGTAATGTAGAGTCAAAATACCCTTTGGCATGGTAAGAAGTTTGATATTCTTCATAAATTTTTTCATGACACTCTTTACAAGAATGGTTATCTCTATATTTTGAATAAACGAATGACGAAAAAAGGAGTAAAAGAAAAATAGTCTGTTTCATATTGTATCCAAATAGGCAATTTAGGGAAGTGACTATCAAGGAGACTAAGCCATCACTTCCCTAAATCACCCTCCCCCAACAAGAGTGGTAAAGTGAGAGAGGGCGAAAGTTAATTACGCACCAGGAACATGTTGTCTATGTTCAACAGAATACGTAAATGTAGGTGTTGTCAAGTTGTTAATATACTTGATAAATTCACCCGTTTCAGAATTATAAATACCAATTCTACCTGTCGTCCATTCAGAAATCATCGTCCATGCACCATAGTTCGCTGGTTCTGCGTGAAGGAGTCTAGGCTGTACAGGTTTTTTCTTCACTGCACCTAACTTTTTAGGCATAGGCATCAATTTCTCTTGACTCACTTTTGAGTCTACTTCATTTACCGCTACAGCTTCATGTTGTGTTGCGTCCCATTCTTGAAGTACTTTCTTGGTTTTTGCATCTATAAGTTGACCTTTTTTCTTACCAACTTTAATAATACGATCTGTCTCTAATGTATCTTTATTGATGAGATGCACTTCATTATAGTGTTCAGGTTGTCCAAGTACACAGTCAGACCATATCCATGGTGTGTGTGGAGACGTACCAACAAAGAGACCACCACCTGCAGTCTTAACATGTTTCACTACTTTCCAGTCAGAATCCCAAATCACTGTATCACCAAAGTTCATACTTTGTGTTGCGTGAAGTTGCTTATTTTGTCCTTTAGAGTACCATGAAGACCCTTGACCTGGGTGTGGCTTAGAACGTGGTCCTGTATGTACCAAGGCTGCAAGATTTTTCTCTTTAAAATCAACGATACCTATAACATCTGATCCTTGAGAAGCAATCATAAAGTAACGACCAAAGTCTTTACCCTCATCTTCATTCAAGAACGCATCATGTAAGATTTTACCAATATTTGGGATATCTCCTACAATTGGGAAATTTGGTTTAGAGTAATCAATGATGTATGTGTGCCCACCATCTTTAAGTGCCATCGCAAAATATGGTCCATATGGAGTATCTGCTAAAGATGCTACACGTGAAGGTCCAATCTCACCATCTGGATCAATAACTCTTGAAGTATCATAGGCTTTGAGAGGTTCAAGTGTATGTGCATCACAAAGTACTGCTCCACCTGGGTTATAATTCCCTGCAATCACATATTTATCATCTGGAGATACGGCTAGTCCTCTAGACTCTTGTCCTACCTGCACAGTAGCAAGTGCCGGTTGTCCTGGTGCACCAATGTCAAACATAGTAAGTCTTCCAGAACGTGAGATAGAGTAAGCATATCTAGGATTAGCTTTATTGGTTACTGTTACGTGTACCGCAAATCCTGCTTTATGACGTGAAAGTACTTTTCCATTTGTTGAATCAATAAAGTCAACCAAAGAAGCATCTCTTTCTGTTGCAAAAGTAATGTCTTTAATATTCTTAACTTCCCCACCTTCATACTTTACTTTACCATCATGTGCCACTGGATATTTTTTAGCAAGCTTATCAACATCAGCCAATTTTGCCCACGTTTTTTTACTTCATCAAGACTCAAAGTAAGTTCAACTGTATTTTTCCAATCCATCAACCAATCAATCATTCCCGCAGCATCATCTTTATTGAAACTAGCATTCCATGCAGGCATAGCAGTATTTTTTCTACCGTTCATAATAACTTCAGCAAGGAACTCTCTACTTTTCTTTTTAAGTACTGCTGGTCTGAGGTCAGACCCTACACCACCTTAGTGAAATAGGACCATGACATCCTTGACACTCTTTTTCATATACTTTTGCAAGTCCATCTTTGATGTACCTGCCATTGCCATAGTTGCAGCCAAACTAGTAATCGCTGCCAACCCTATCAAATCTATTCAATTTCATTTCTTCCTCCTTTACTTATCGTATTCTATGACGTATAAATATACATTTAAGAACGTTACGATAAAATTGTGAGTCTAATTATTTAGACACTTCTTACAAGATAGGGGCTCCACCAAGCCCATGTTTCTTATTTATTTAACTTCTTTTTTTCACTCGCATAAATCCAAAACATTGGCAATATAATTATCGTATGTAAAAAGA
>VCAW01000128.1 GCA_013607775.1 Campylobacterota bacterium
CTTTGTATATTAATTTTTATTCTACGATGCTTTGTATCGCTTCTATCTGTTTCATCAGTGCATCAAGCTTGTTTAACTCAATCATATTGGGACCATCACTTAGCGCAATACTTGGATCAAAGTGTGTTTCAAAAAAGAAACCGTCCACTCCTACTGCTGCTGCCGCACGTGAAAGATATGGCACAAGTTCAGAGTCACCCCCTGAAGTTGCACCACCCGATGCTGGCTGCTGTACAGAGTGCGTCGCATCAAAGATGACGGGAGCAAATTCTCTCATTTGCTTGAGTCCCCTCATATCTACAACTAAGTTTCCGTAACCAAAGGTTGAACCACGCTCTGTAAGCCAGACATTGTACTTTTGTGCATTTTCATACGTGGCATCGCCATCAAAACCTCTAGTTTTGAGTACCTTTTTTACTGAATGCTCCATCGCCTGAGGTGCTAAAAACTGCCCTTTTTTGATGTTTACTACCGCTGAAGTCTTCGCAGCAGCTACAAGTAAATCTGTCTGACGACATAAAAATGCAGGAATCTGAAGCACATCTGCCACTTCAGCCACTGCAGCTGGTTGTGTATAGTCATGCACATCAGTCAAGATTTTGTAATCAAATTGTTCTTTGACTTCTTGAAGCATCTTAAGTCCCTCGTCAAGTCCAGGGCCTCTAAAAGAGTCTAAAGAAGTACGATTTGCCTTGTCAAAACTTGCTTTGAAATAGAACTCTTTTGTACAGTCTTCATGATACTTACCAAGTGACTCTGCAATACGCATCACATTGTCACGACTTTCAAGAACACAAGGGCCGGCTATTAAAATCATCTTCTCGTTATCCTTTTGCTTTTGGCAGTGCAACAATGAGCCCTGACATAATTACTAAGATTATACCCAAAGTTGTCCAAATATCAGGAATCGGGTCACCCAAGAGTACACCAATAATCACAGCAAAGACAATGTTACTGTAACTTATTGTCCCAACAATGCCTGCTTTGGTAAGTTCGTAGGCTTTGGTCATAAGCAACTGTGACATGGTAGCAAAGATACCCACAGCACTCACATAGAGCCACTCTATACCCTGTGGTAAAACAAACTCTGCAAACATCCAGTCAAAATCTTCTGTGACATTTACATAAGGGGTAATAAGCATAAGAAACAGTGGTGCCACTGTTCCCACACCCATAAATGACATGACTATCGCACGTGTATCGTAGTACTTTCTCAGTTCACGTATAGAGGTGTAGGCAAGTGCTGCTCCGATACCAGAAAAGATACCCAAAATATCATACTTGTCAAACCCTCCAGTTTCAGGTTGAGCTACCAAAACGATGCCTACAAAACCCAAAACAATAGCAATAAGTGCACTGGGATGTAACTTCTCTTTGAGAAAAATATAGGCAAAAATGGATACAAATATAGGAGAGGTTTTGTTATAGGTTACTGCCTCACCCAAAGGGATATGTGCCATAATGTAAAAATATGCCAAAAGTGCTGCAAACCCCATAGAACCACGGAAGATAAGCAATAAAAACTTACCACCTGTCTGTTTCAAAGGGACTTTCCAAATGGAGAGTCCTACCAGTACCACACCAAATATATTTCTAAAAAATGTCACTTCTACAGGAGGAAGTACCTGTGAGACAACCTTGGCAAAACCACCCATGGCAGCAAAGCTCAGAGAAGCTAGTAACATAAAAAGGATACCCCTATCCATATTTTTTATTATTGTTTTCAAAATTGACCTACATATTAATTTCGGAAGTGTAGCATATTTGGCAGGTAAAACATATT
>VCAW01000090.1 GCA_013607775.1 Campylobacterota bacterium
TTGGCATAATTAAGAATTAGTTGATTGTTGGGTTTGAATTTGCAAGTGGCTCTTACTATTGTTTTAAATATTATTATTACACTTTCACAAATTGTGGGAGGGATAATGTCAGGTTCCTTGGCACTCTTGAGTGATGCGATGCATAACTTCAGTGATGTACTGGCACTGTTTATCGCTTATTTTGCAAACCGTCTGGCTGCACGTCCAAACAATGCAACAAAAACATTCGGATATAAACGAGCTGAGATTTTAGCCGCACTTTTTAATGCTTCTGTACTTATAGGGATTGCGATTTTTCTTATTATTGAAGCGTTCCATAAATTTTACCATCCTGAAGCCATTAATTCAATATGGGTTATTGGGCTTGGTACACTGAGTATTGTATTAAACGCAGTAAGTGTTTTACTGGTAAAAGATGATGCCCATGACAATATGAATATCAAAGCAGCCTACCTACACCTGTTAATAGATGTTATGACTTCTGTGGCAGTGGTACTAGGTGGAGTATTGATGTATTATTTTGGACTTTTTTGGATAGATCCTGTCATTTCTGCATTGATTGCTGTATACCTCATATGGGCATCTTTTGGTTTGGTACGAGAAAGTAGCGCCATACTCATGCAGTTTACTCCCAAAGGAATAGAACTCGATAAAATTGTTTCATCTATAGAAGAAGAATCCGAAATTAAAAATGCACATCATCTACATGTCTGGAAACTTGATGACAATCATATTCACTTGAAAGCACATTTGGATTTTCATGACGATGTAGTTCTTTCTGTATCAAATAGGGTGATGGATAGGTTAGAGAAAAAACTACATGATAGTTTTGATATAGAACATACAACTTTTCAGTGTGAGTATGAGAGAGATGATAGTAAAGCGATTGTTAATTAAAAGAGAAGTAGATTGGCTATAATAGTTAAAATTAAATAAAGGGCACCTCTAATAATAGGGTTGTGAGTATCACCTATTATTAGAGGTGCCCTAAAGGATAAAAAATGAAAAAACATGAAAGTTATAGATGTGAGTTGTGTGGAAATGTGGTTGAAGTGCAGGAAGTTGGTGGTGGTGAGTTACACTGTTGTGGACAAGCTATGAATATGATAACCGTTGACCTTACATTGGTGAACTTGCTTAAAGCCTTTGCCGGTGAGTCTCAGGCACGCAACAAGTACGAATACTATGCAAAAGTAGCGCAAAAAGAAGGCTACCGTGATATTGCAGCACATTTCCAACGTGCAGCAAACAATGAAAAAGAACATGCAAAACTTGAATTGGCTCTGCATAATCGTATGAAAAATGCCAGTGAAGATTCATGGGGTGATACCCTTGCCAATCTGCAAGATGCTATCAATGGAGAGAGTTATGAAAACTTAACCATGTATCCTGACTTTGCAGCCATAGCCAAAGAAGAAGGGCACAGTGAAGCTGCACGTCTCTTTAAGAACATCGGTCAGGTTGAAGTAGAACATGAGAAAATGTATAAAGAGTTACTTGCGCGTCTGAGTGAAGGGCATGAGTTTGCGAGTGATGATGAAGAGGTATGGATATGTGAAGTGTGTGGGCATGTGCATTATGGTAAAAAAGCACCAGGGAAATGTCCTGTTTGTGGACATCCTCAAGAGTACTTTTCACGTAAAGTTGAAACAAAGTAACTCTAAATGAATAATGAAGCCTGCCATACCATGCATGAGGGTGAGATACTCAATGCCGATAAGACTGAGTATCCGCTTTTCAATGCTGTTTTGTATGGAGACAAAGTAAATACAGAAAAGTTTTCTAAACGTCTCAGCTGCGCGATTAAGCATCTACCTTTACGTGTAAAATTTACTTTTGAGTACGACACACTCAAAGCAGTTGAAGAAGGCATAGTGCAAGACCCAACACTGGTACTTGACGGAGAAGTATTTCTCGAAGGCCTTGTCCAGGCAGAAACGATAACAGAAGCATTTGAAAAAGTGCTTGTAGAAAAGGAATAGGATGTTAACAAAATTTATGCAAAGAGAGAACCGTTTTATACATAGTGAGAAGATGGCTTTTCTACTATTGCCTATGGTGTTGATACCACTATTGTTGGAACTGGTACTACACAGTCTAAAGCCTGAATGGTTTGACTTGCATCGTGAACAGATACTCATCGCAAATATTCTCTATATCGTCATTGCACGCTTTGCTATGCTTGATACGGAAGTCTATATTTTCAGTCGTACCAAAAGTCATGTACACCTTGCGTTGGTACAGATTGTACTGCTCTATCTGGAAGTGACGATTATTACTATCGTCTACTATGCGGCTGTATTTAATATATTTGATGTTTTTTCTCTTTTTCATTTGAGTGCTCAGTTTAGCCCAGAAAATCTTACTGCCATTCATGCACATGGTTTTGTTACTTCTATGTATATTTCGACCGTCACATTTACCACACTTGGCTCAGGAGACTGGATACCCCAGACGCTTCCGGCGATGATTGCGGTTATTTCTGAAGTTATTTTGGGTGTGGTGCAGGGTGGTGTTTTTGTTGCTATTGTTATTTATGCACATCAGAACAAAGGGCTAAGCCCAAAGTTGTAGTAAATTACCAATATTGATGCCTTATTTGAGGGCAATTCATAAATAGTTCACATCACAATGATAGAATATTTAAAATTTAGGGTACCTCTAATATGAAAGGATGCAGATGAAGCGATAGTATGGATATGGACTTTGCTAACACTACAAAGCTTGTTTTCTCAAAGCTTGACATTGAAAACAGCAATAGAGAGTACATTGGCGCATCACCCTGATGTAAAAACTTTTATGTTACGCATACAACAGGCAGAGCAGGGGTATAATGCTGCGTATGCTGATTATCTTCCTCAGCTTGATCTCTCTGCTGTATACAATCCTACTAAAACCTATGTACTCCCTGTAAATGGTATGTTTCATACTATCGAACAAGATGGCTGGAGTGCAGGTGTGACATTGCATCAAAAAGTTTGGGATTTCGCTAAGACCTCTTCGATAGTTGATGCGACAAAGGTGGATGAAGATATTGCTAAACTTTCACTGGGTGAGGTCAAAGCACTATTGGCATATAAAGTGAAATCACTTTATGCACTTTTACTTGTACAACGTGAGGCAGTGCGTGTGAGACGTAAAGACTTAGAGTCAAAGAAAGCACTTTATGCACAGTCTCAAGCATTGGTTAAACAAGGACTTAAGACTCATGCTGACAGTAACCGTTTCCTCTCTTCTGTTTATGTGGCAGAAGATGCGCTTGCCATTGCCAAAGCTTCTTTTGAAAAGGCTAAAACTTCTCTTTCTCTTTATATGGGAAAAAAGATTGACAGTAGTGTAAAACTGCAAAGTGCCGCGTTAAAGAAAACATACAATGTAGCAAAACAAAAAGAAATTGCTATGCTGGAAGACAACTACAAAGTGAAAATGGATCGCTTGAACATTGACAAAAACCGTTTACTGCATCAGTCTGCCAAATCGGCACATTTTGATTCTGTTGATTTGGTTGCTTCGTATGACCGCTTCGACACGCTTAACAAGTATAACTCTGACTATGTGGGAGTGAGCTATAACGTACCTCTTTACTCGGGAGGAAGGTTAAGTGCCTTGGAACAAAAAGCACGCATAGGGACGATGATTGCACAGGAGCAGGAAGCTTCTGATACCCTTGCCATAGAAGATGAGTTTCGTGCTTTGTTGATAGATATTAAACGTTACGGAAAAACGATACAAGCTAAAAAGGCACAACTCACTTCTGCACAAAGTACACAAAAAGAGTTGAATGCACGGTATAAAGAGGGACTTTCGACCTATATTGAAGTACTCGATAGTATTGCCCTTGCTCTGAATGCAGAACTGGGTGTACTCGAAGCCTATTACTCTCGTAGTCTTGCTTTATACAGGATTGAATATCTAAAAGGAAAAATCTAATGAAAAAATTATTTCAATACATTGCAGTCATAGGCTTGCTTCTCTTGGGAGGTATAGTGTTTTATAAAAAAGTCTATATCCCTAAAACAACCTATGATACCGTAACTTCCACAAAAGGAAACCTTTCTGTTGAGGTATTTGGCATTGGGAATGTGGGGGCGAAGTATACCTATAGTATCACTGCACAGACTGGCGGGAAGATTCTTTCTATTCTCACAGATGAGGGGAAATGGGTTAAAAAAGGTGACTTGTTGATTACGATGGACAGTGTAGATGTGCCTCAGCTTCTGGATGAGTCTAAACTTTTAGCCGACAAGGCAGGCTCAGAACTACTTGCTACGAAAAAAGAGTTAGAGAGTCTCTTTGCACAGAAACGATTGGCGCAGATAACCTATGCACGTTATGAGAAACTCAAAAAAGAGTCGTTTGCCTCCAAAGCAGAGTATGACAAAGCAAAAGCAGACCTAGATGTTATTGCCGCGCAGATTGCAGCGACTCAGGCACATATTGTGTCGGCTAAAATGGAAGAAGAACGTGCACAAAAGTCTGTAGAGGCACTCAAGGAAAAACTTGCAAGATATAAGGTCTATGCACCTGTAGATGGCTATGTTATCGCACGTACGGCAGAAGTGGCACAGAGTGTACTTCCGGCACAGTCCATTTTAAAGATAGTCAATCCCAAAGATGTATGGATTAGAGCTTACATAGATGAAAAGATTAGTGGGGCAGTGAAAGTGGGACAAAAAGCTGAGATAACGTTGCGTTCTCAATATGAAAAACGTTTTAGCGGCAGTGTGAAGAGAATCGTTGCACAAAGTGATGCTGTGACACAGGAACGAGAGATAGATGTGGCTTTCGATAGTCTGCCTGAACCTTTTTACATCAATGAACAGGCAGAAGTCCGTATTGCATCTAAAACTTATACAGATGTGGTGAAAGTGCCGTTAAAAGCGTTGAGCTATTATAAAGAAAAGACAGGTGTTTGGACAGAGCGTTCAGGTAAAGCACATTTTGTTGTGCTCAAAGTTTTGGCACGAGGTCACAGTGAAGCAGCAGTGACAGGCTTGAAGACAGATACAGAAATACTGATAGACTCAGGAAAGAAAAAACCTCTCTCAGAGGGCATGAGCGTACACTAATGATAAATCTTGCCAAAAAAGACATTGCCCATACTTTAGGAAAGTTTATCGTTACCTCCATGGGTGTAGGGATGTTGCTTGGGATTGTCCTGATTATGATTGGGGTTTACAGGGGTATGATTATCGATGCACAAGTACTTTTGGATGATTTGAAGATTGATCTATGGGTGGTACAAGAGAATACACTCGGACCTTTTGCAGAACCTTCACGTCTACACGAAGATTTGAAAAACACTATAAAAGTTACAGAGGGCGTTGCCAAATCTGAAGGGCTTACTTTCCAAAACCTACAACTTCCTTTAGACGGAAATGAAGTACGTGTATTTGCAGTAGGATTTGACCCTTTTGGAGATATTAGTCCTATAGATAGCACAAAAATTGTTGCAGGCAGAGGCTTGGAACGTGACCATTATGAGATGGTTGTGACAGACAATACTGGATTTAAAGTAGGTGACAAAGTACCGTTAGGCAGAGATGTCTATAGTGTTGTGGGTGTGACACATGGCACGGTCTCTTCGGGTGGTGACCCACTGGTGTATGTGAGTTTGAAAGATGCACAGGCATTGCAGTTTCTCTACTCCAATGCACGTACAAGAAATGACAGAGAACGAGGCATTAATGCCCTAAACTCTCATATGATTAACGCAGTGGTTGCTACAGTGAAAGAGGGCTACAATGTCGATGCTGTGGCAGATACGATACGAACATGGAAACATAAAAGTGTCTATACCGCTACAGAAGAGAAGACACTTTTAACCAAAAATCTAATTAAGATGGCTTCCAAGCAGATAGGGATGTTTACGGTAATCCTAGTCGTTGTTTCGACTATTATTATCGCGCTTATTATTTACACGATGACACTTGAAAAGATGAAAGAGATATCTATAATGAAATTGATAGGCTTACCAAACAGTATGATTATCAAAATGATTGTACAGGAGACAATGCTTATGGGAGTGTTGGTATTTATGTTTGCCAATATTTTTGCCCATCTCATCTATTCAAAGTTTCCCAAAAGGGTTGTGTTGGAGACTCCTGATGCCTTGGTCTTGTTTGTGGTTGTGATTTTGGCTTCTATTTTGGCTTCTTTTGTGGCAGTGCGTAAGGTTATGAAAGCAAATCCTGCAGAAGCTATAGGAGGTTGAAAATGGAAAAAAATTATGCCATTAAAGTAGAGAACCTTGTCAAACACTTTGGTAAAGATGATACTTTGGTCGAAGTAATAGACGGTGCAGATTTTAGCATAGAAAAAGGGGAACTTGTCGCTTTGGTTGCACCTAGTGGTGCAGGGAAAACAACACTTCTGATGATGATAGGCTGCGTAGAAGACCCCAGCAGTGGTACCATCTGGCTGGGGAATGAAAAGGTCTATGAGAATAAATGGTTGACCAAAGAAACCCGTAAAATACGTAGAGAGAAGATAGGGTTTATTTTTCAGGCACATTACCTGATACCTTTTTTGAATGTCATAGACAATGTAACGCTCGTACCTCAGACCAATGGCGTACCACAAAAAGAGGCAGAAAGCTTTGCTATGGAACTTTTAGAGTATTTTGATATTGCTGACAAGGCACACAATATGTCTTCTGAACTCTCAGGAGGACAGAACCAACGTGTTGCCATAGCTAGAGCATTGGCAAACAAACCAGAGATTATTTTGGCAGATGAACCAACAGCAGCACTTGACAATAAACGTTCTGTGTCTGTAGTACAGATGCTTAAAAAAATTGCACTCGATCAAAATGTTGCCACCATTATGGTGATACACGATGAAGCAATGCTCCCGTTGTGTGACCGTATACTCAAAATAGAAGATAAAAAAGTAGTTTCTGAAGTTGTATCTGAAAATGCTAGAATGATTTAGCTAAATCAATAAATCAGAGTCATTTCCTCTCTTTTAATCATTTTTTCTGTATACTGTCACAAATTTAACATATTAAGGAGACAATATGAACGTCAATAAAATAAGATCATTTTGTAGACCATTTAGAATTGTACTTGGATCAGCGATTATTGGATATGGTGTATATAGTGGAAATCAATGGTTTTACCTTGGAGCTATACCACTTATCGCAGGACTTGTAAACTTCTGTCCACTCTGTATAATCACTAAACAGTGTGATATTCCAGAAAAATAAAACCTTGGAGAGATTTTCTCTCCATCTCTATCCTCTTCTTTTCAACATTTTTAACAATTAATCAAGTATAATTCCATCAATATAAATAACTATCATAAAGGGGTAACACATGGATAAACTCACAGAATATTTAAACGCACATCCCCATGACGAGCTGCACCCCTCAGAAATAGCCAATCTTCTTAAAGACTTAAATGACAAAAGTTTTGCAGACGCGGTACAGTCTATACCTAAAGAGCTCATTGCTGATGTGGCATTGGAGCTTCCAGACAGATACTTTGAAGATGTCCTCGAATCATTTACGCCTGAAGAGATTGCAGAATCTGTAGCTGAATTGGAGTCTGATGACCAGACAGACTTTATCCAAGAGCTTGAAGAGCGCGATGAGGAGATGGCAAAAGAGGTCTTTGAAGAGCTAGACTCTGAGGATCAGGCAGACATTCTTCAGCTGAAACAGTATGAAGAAGATGAAGCTGGTGCCTACATGCAGATAGAGGTCTATACTGCAGGACTCGAACAGAATGTGCATGATGTCATCAATGACTTTGCAGAGTTACGTCGTAATGATGAACTGGAAAATGTCAATTATTTGTTTGTAACGGATAAAGAAAAAAAACTCCGTTATGGGGTAGGGCTAGACAATCTTTTAGTCTTTGACTTTAACAAAACACTTAAAGACAATATAGAACGGACACCTGAAAAGTTTAAACCCATTGTTGCTACAGACCATGATGCGATAGATGATGTTGTACAAAAGTTCCAAGAGTATGACTTAAACTCTATGCCTGTGGTAGACGAAGATGGAGTACTTCTTGGGCGTATTACTTCTGATGATATCTATGACATTATCAACGAGCAAGCAACAGACCAAATGTATAACCTCGCAGGGGTGAATGATGATGCTGAGGAAGATGAAGACATTTTCAAAGCAGGTAAAGCACGTGCTATATGGCTCTCTGTCAATCTTCTCACTGCCATTGCTGCATCATTGGTGATAGGCATGTTTGAAGAGACCTTACAGAGCATTGTAGCCTTGGCTATCCTTATGCCGATTGTAGCTTCTATGGGTGGTAATGCTGGTACGCAGTCACTGACTGTTGTTGTGCGTCAGTTAGCGCTTGGTGACATTGCCAAACACGATGCTTACCGTACGATTAAGAAAGAGGTGATACTCTCTCTTGTAAATGGTCTCTTTTTTGCTATAATCATGGGTATCATAGCTTCTGTATGGTTTGATAAGGGAATGTTGGGCGTGGTTATCGCACTTTCTATGGTGATTAATCTACTCTCAGCAGGGTTCTTTGGTTCTATGGTGCCACTCTTACTTAAAAAGTTAGATGTCGATCCAGCCATAGGAAGCACCGTTATTTTGACTACAGTGACCGATGTTGTCGGTTTCTTTAGTTTTCTAGGGTTAGCTACCCTCATTTTATTATAAGAATTTATCTTAAAGGATTTTTTTAGTCTATGGACTTGTTAATTTTATATTTTGTAGCCGCAGTGGTTATCTCTTTCGTCTGTTCTGTTTTAGAATCAGTTTTACTCTCGGTCAATATGCCGTACATTTCAGTACTTGAAAAAGAGAAGCCAAAGGTGGGAACATTACTTAAATCCCACAAAACCAATATACATAAATCTATCGCTTCCATCCTCATCTTAAATACTATTGCGAACACTTTGGGTGCAGCAGCTGTAGGTGCTCAGGCGGAGCATGTATTTGGTTCTAGTGCAGTATTCTGGGTTTCTGTTATTTTGACCTTTGCCATTTTATTTCTTGCCGAAATCATTCCTAAAACCATCGGTGCGACGTACTGGAAACAGTTAGCACCTATGGCAGCGTATGTTATTCGTATATTTATCTGGATTACGTATCCTATTATTCTCATAACACTCTTTGTAACCAACCGTATTAAGAAAAATGATGAGGGTATAAGTCTCACACGTCAAGAACTTATAGAGTCTACACTCATGAGTGAAGATGAGGGTGTACTTGACGAGCAAGAATCAGATGTGATAGAAAATATCTTGATGCTTGATAGTATTAAAATCCAAGAGATACTTACGCCTAGAACTGTTGTTTTTGCTTTAGATGGTAAGCGTACGCTTGCAGATATTGTTGCAAATGAACCAGCGATTTTTAAATTTTCCCGTGTACCTGTATTTGCTGAAAGCATTGAAAATATCACAGGTATGGTCATGACAAAGAAGATCTTTAAACATGCCCTGCAAGATGATTCTGTGACGTTAGAGAGTATACAAAAAGACATCTACAAGATAAACGAAAACATTCCTGTTTCTATGGCACTAGACCTCTTTATTAAAAAGAAAGAGCATATGTTCTTGGTACAAGACTCTTACGACCAAACAGAGGGTATCGTGACCCTTGAAGACTGTGTTGAGACTATCTTGGGTGTAGAGATAATGGATGAGAGTGACTCACATGCAGACATGCGTGAAGTAGCCAAGCAGAAGATGAAGCTTAAGCGTCGTCTTGAGAAATCGGATTTGAATTTAGATTAATATTGTATGTGTTCTGATGGTTCAAAATGTGTAGGGTGTTGTACCCTTACAACACAATAAATATGAATGATGAAAATTTAAATTTGTGTTAGTATTTGGTGTTTTTTCTAATATGTGTTGAAGTATGCATTATCACTGAGGACAATATAAACGAGCTAAAATTATAAGCTTAATAAACCTCTTTTCTATGTGCAATTCTAATCAATGTAATCACCAAAATATCATTTTCTTTTAAATATACAATTCTATAATTTCCTGCTCTTTTTCGAAATTTACCTTTATGTTTACCCTTTAAGGCTTTATCGGCTGTAAATATACCTTTTTCTAAATCTTGTATTTTTGAATATACAAGTTTTTGGTTTTCAGAATCTATTTTTTCTAATTCTTTAAAAGTAGCTTTTGGAATTATTATTTTGAACATTAATTAAGACCAAGTCTTTGTACTACTTCTTCAAGAGAGTAAACTTCTGTATTTCCAGCTTTTAGTTCATCTATTCTTTTGTCAGAGATCATTTCATCTAAAGTATCAAAATAGGTGCTAACGGCTTTTTCAATAATATAAGTTCTTGAACGTTCAAGTTCATGTGCATAAGCATCTAAATCAGTTAATAAGGTTTCATCCATACGAATATTGATTGCTTTTTTCATAATGTATCCTTTTGTAGATACATTATACTACAAAGGTTGAAAAAATTCAAGTAGTTGTATTAGTCCATAACATATGACACTCATGATGATTTTGAATAAGATAATCTA
>VCAW01000078.1 GCA_013607775.1 Campylobacterota bacterium
AATTTAATTTAGCTTAAATTGTGGGTTGTTTTTGGTAATCTGCAAGTGGCTCTTAGTAAAAAATATTAAATTCTGTCAGATTATCAATTATAATTTTTAATAATGTTCTTAATTTTCTTATTTGTAACTTTCTCTAGTTCCTCATCTGTAGCATTTTCAATAGCATCAAATGTACCAAAATAGTCTAGAAGTTTTTTGACGGTAGCTTTACCTATACCTTTTTTGTTAAGAAGTGAAATCTGCGTGTCTTCTTTTCTTTTTTTATTTTGATGGTAGGTAATGGCATAGCGATGGGCTTCATCTCGTTGTCTTTGAATCCAGTGTAGACGCTTGTCATTGGGTTTGAGTTCCAAGAGACCAAGTGTTGTATAGAGCATGTCTTTGGCTGCTCCTTTGGCACGATGTGCTTTGGCATCAAGTTTTTCTTTTGCAATAGCAATAACATCTAGGTTTACATTTGCCTCTTTGAGCAGGGTAAGGGCTAGGTTAAGGTTGGCTGCACCCCCATCGAGTATCCAAAGGTCAGGAGCAGGAGATTCTGTAAATTTCTCAATACGTCTGCTGAGAAGTTCTTTCATCTGACCATATTCATCTCTGGCGTGGAGTTCATATCGTCTGTAAGAAGATTTGTCCCATTTCCCTTCATCCCAAACGACCATACCTCCGACGGTAGAAACTCCCATCATATGAGAGTTGTCAAATGTCTCGATACGATAGGGTATAGCACTGAGATTCAATAAATCAGCCACTTTTTGTTCCATGATGGTGTCATCCTGTTTTTTACGAAGGAGTTCTTCACAGTTTTGGAGAGCAAGTGCCGTGAGTTTGGCTTTTGATCCACGTTGGGGAGTGAGTATCTCTATCTTTTTTTCAAAGCGTGCAGAAAGAGAAGAGGCAACATTACTGCTGTCCTCGAAAGGATGTGCAGTAAGGACTTGTTTGGCGATATGGGGAGAGTCAATGGTATAAAACTCAAGTAGTGCCTGTTTATATGCCTCATTTTCATCGAAAATATGGGTATGTCGAAAGTAGGAATATGTTGAAGAGATGATTTTGCCTCCACGCATAAACATTTTGACGATGACTCCACGTTCATCGCCATTTACAATGGCAAAAATGTCTAAGTCAAGTGCGTTGGCAAGGTCAATATTGGAGGAGATAGTGAGTGTACGAATAGACTCTATACTGTCTCTCATGGAAGCGGCTTCTTCGTAGCGTTCCTGTATGGCAAGGTTGGTCATTTTTTCTTCAAGCGTCTCTATGAGATGTTTTCGTTTTACGATGGAGGTTTTGGCTTCACTGATAATAGCAGCATACTCCTGCTGTGTTACTTTACCCTCACAAGGTGCTAAACATTTTTTGATTTGGTAAAAAAGGCAGGCTTTCCCTTCTCGTAAACAGGCTTTCTTTTGCACCAAAGGATAGACTTCATAAAGTGCATCCAAAAGAGCACGTCCCCCTATAGGAAAAGGACCATAGTAGGTAATATCTTTTCCTTTGACTACTTTTCGTGTAATCTCAAAACGTGGATAATCGACAGATTCATCTATATAGATGTAGGGATAGGTTTTGTCATCACGTAACAAGATGTTGTATTTGGGCTTGAGTTGTTTAATGAGAGAATTCTCTAAAATGAGTGCATCTTCTTCTGTCTCAACTACAATATACTCTAGTTTTGTCGCTTCATGGAGCATTTTTATAATACGTAGGCTTTGTGTGGGGTTTGGTGAGAAAGTGGGTGTAAAACGCCAATAGGACTTCACTCTGTTTTTCAGGTTTTTTGCTTTTCCTACATAAAGGAGTTTTCCTTTTGCATCAAAATATTGATATACTCCTGCAGATGAAGGGAGATGTTTGACTACTTGTTGCAAAGAATACGCTCTTTGATTTGTTCAAATTTTGCTTTGAGATCTTCATCTTGGCTTTGTATCTCAAAATCACTTGAGGCTAACTCTGTATAGTACGGTACAGTGGAGACTGCTTCTGCTTTTTGTTGCATTGGATGATACTTGCTATGAAAGACCACTACTTTGGAAGCCGTCATCATTTCACAGGTAGTGTCATAGGTATTGAGTTGGGTTAATAGGCTTTTTAATAAATCTCTATTATAATTAAGTTCCATTTTAAAGCCAGGATGTGTGACTGCTATAAAAAGTGTCTCATCTTTGATGTATATAAAAGCAACCTCTTTTTGCCATTTGGGACTGAGAAGTTTGATATATTTCTGATAGCACTCTTGTCGCTTTAAAACTTTAAATTGAGGTAGTGAAGACAAATGAGACAAAATAGTATGGGCTTTTTTCATAAAGCGATTATAACATCAGTTTGCTGTATCATCTTGACAGGATGTGGCTATAAAACAAACCCTGTGTATGTAGATGATACAAAACAAGAAGTAAAGAAATAAAAGGACTTTTTTGGACAAATATGATGTGCTCATTATAGGTGCAGGTATCGCTGGACTGTATGCTGCGATGAATATACCCAAAGAGAAAAAGGTGCTTGTGGTGTGTAAAGATATCCCGTGGGAGTGTAATACTTTTTATGCCCAAGGAGGTATGGTGACTGCTTTGAATGAAGCAGATATTCCTGTGCATGTTGAAGACACTATGGCAGCGGGAGCATACCACAACAATAAAGAAGCCGTAGAGATACTCTCTCGTACCTCACTTATGACTACTGCTGATATCATAGATAAGGGTATGGAGTTTGACAAAGATGAAGAGGGGAATATTCTCTTTACCAAAGAAGCGGCACACTCTGTAGAGCGCATTGTTCATGCTGGGGGGGATGCTACGGGACGTTACATGCATTACTTTATGATGGTGCAAAACAAGCATCAACTTCAGAAAAATACCTTAGTCTATGATCTTCTTATAGAAAATGGACGCTGTTACGGAGTGAAAGCCACAGTGAATTATGAACCTACGACTATTTATGCTGATGATGTTATCATCGCTTCAGGAGGGATAGGGTCTCTCTATGCATATAATACCAATTCACGTACAGTATCCGCAGATATTCATGGTATCTGTGTAGAGAAGGGTATTGAACTTGCAGATATGGAATTTATGCAATTTCACCCGACAGTCTTTGTAGATACTCCTTATGCACGAAAACTGTTACTTACTGAAGCACTGAGAGGTGAGGGTGCGCATGTGGTCGATGATGAAGGCAGACGCTTTTTGTTTGATTATGATGAACGAGGAGAGTTGGCTTCACGAGACATTGTTGCACGTGGTATATTTGATTACAAACGTAAAACTGGCAAGCAAGCGTATTTGGACTTCTCTATGTTTGAAGAGGAGTGGTTTGAACACCGTTTCCCTAACATTACACGTACTTTTGCAGCTATTGGCTACCATTTTCCGAAAGACAAAGCCCCTATCTCACCAGCATTTCACTATGCAAACGGTGGGATAAAGTGTGACACAAATGGTTGTATTCCTGGGATGGAAGGACTGTATGTTGTAGGAGAAGCAGCACGTACAGGCGTGCATGGTGCAAACCGTTTGGCATCAAATTCACTGCTTGAAGGTGTGGTTTTTGCAAAGCGCGCAGTTGACCATCTTTTGAGTAAAGGGCATCAGGCAGTGAATACACCTATATTTGAGAAAGATTACGGCAATATTCTGCACAAAGAAAACGATAAAATCTATAAACAAAAACTACGTCAGGTGATGTGGGAAGATATAGGGATTATCAGGACAACCAAAGGGCTTCATGAAGCGAAAAATCTCATCTATGATATGAAAAATCATGACATAGGAAGATTGCTTCAATTACGTCTCAATACTGCTTCTGCCATAGTAGATGCAGCATTGGCACGTACGGAGTCTTTGGGTTCTCACTATATGGAATCTGAATAGATGGCATGTATAGAGATATAACATACTATGTACAACAACTAACAGCAGGAGCAACAATGCATGAACAATTACATTTAACCACCACATGGGTTGGGATACTTTCCCTTTTTATTTTCGTAGCCGCATATTATTTTATTGCGACAGAAGATAAATACCTTATCAATAAAGCCAAGCCAGCACTTTTAGCAGGTACAGGTATATTTATGCTTACGGGTCTTTACTTTGCTATCAATGGACTTGATGCACATGGCTTGGAAACAGAGGTAGAGCATCTTATTGTTGAGATTGCAGGAATTTTCTTCTTCTTGCTCGTAGCGATGACATACATCGAAGCGATGATAGACAGAGGTGTCTTTTCTGCATTACGTTACAACCTTGTCTCTAAAGGGTACAGCTATAAAAAATTGTTTTGGGTAACAGGTTTACTTGCATTTTTCATCTCCCCCGTTGCAGATAACCTTACTACGGCACTTATCCTTTCGACAGTACTTCTTACTATCGATAAAGAGAACAAATCATTCTTGGTACCAGGCGCTATCAACATCGTAGTTGCTGCCAATGCAGGTGGAGCGTGGTCTCCATTTGGTGATATTACAACATTGATGGTATGGGTAGATGGTAAAGGAAGCTTTACAGAATTCTTATTCTTATTCCCTGCGGCAATTATGGGTTGGGGAATTACTGCATTGTTACTTTCACGTTTTGTACCAGCGGGAAAACCACCATTTAATGCAGATGAAAAGAAAGCTGAAATTCTAGAAGGTGGTAAACAAATTATCGGTCTTTTTGCCTTGACTATCTTTTTAGCCGTTATTTCTCACCAAGTACTGCATTTACCTGCAATGTGGGGTATGATGTTTGGTTTATCTATTCTTAAAATGTATGTGTACCGTATCAATATATCTGCTTCTGAAACACAACTTAATGCTTTTTCATGGATAGCAAAAATTGAAAATGATACACTCCTTTTCTTTTTTGGTATTTTGGCAGCTGTTGGTGGACTTCACTTTTTAGGTTTCTTGGAGTACTTTACTGCACTCTACAGCCAGTTTGGTGCAACAGCAGTGAACATCGGTGTAGGATTCCTCTCTGCTATTGTTGATAACGTACCGGTTATGTCTGCCGTACTTAAAGCAAGCCCAGATATGGGTACAGATGCACAATCTCAGTGGATGCTTGTAACGATGACTGCCGGGGTAGGTGGAAGTCTTATCTCTTTTGGCTCAGCAGCAGGGGTAGGTGTCATGGGTAAAATGCATGGTATTTATACTTTTGCCTCACACATGAAATATGCATGGACAGTACTCATCGGATATATAGTTTCAATCTCAGTATGGTACGTACAGTTTGAAATACTTCATATTGGGGCACATCACCTGTAGTATCATATAGGTGTGTATTCGCACACCTTTGATATATTTGCATAAATAAGTTTTAATCGTAAAATTTATTCATACAAATATAAGGATTTTATCTATGAAACAAGTACCTATTTTAGTCTTAGACTTTGGTTCTCAATACACACAACTTATCGCACGTAAATTAAGAGAATCAGGGGTTTACTGTGAGGTTGTACCTTATAGAGAAAATATTGCCGACATTAAAGCACGCAAGCCACAAGGGATTATACTCTCAGGTGGTCCTGCCTCTGTGTATGCTGAAGATGCTTATAAACCAGATGAAGAGATATGGTCTTTAGGATTGCCTATTATGGGTATCTGTTACGGTATGCAGTTGATGACACAACGTTATGGTGGAGAAGTAGTGGCAGCTGATCATCATGAGTATGGTAAAGCAAAATTAAGCATCACAGATGCGGAAATTTTTGCTGGCATGACCAATGATGAGACAGTATGGATGAGTCATGGTGACAGAGCAGAGAAAATACCTGATGGTTTTGAAGTGATAGGTACTTCTGAAAATTCTCCTTATGCTGCTATAGCCAATGTAGAACAAAAACTCTATGCTTTTCAGTTTCACCCAGAAGTACACCACTCTGTAGAGGGAACACAGCTTCTTAAAAACTTTGCTAAACACATTTGTGGTTGTGACAGCACATGGAACATGGGTGGCTTTGCCAAAGAAAAAATAGCACAGATAAAAGCACAAGTAGGGGATAAAAAAGTCCTTTGTGGTGTAAGTGGTGGTGTTGACTCTTCCGTGGTTGCTGCCATGTTAAATGAAGCCTTGCCAAAAGAACAACTTATTTGTGTATTTGTAGACCAAGGTCTTTTACGTAAAAATGAAGCTGAAGATGTACAAAATATGTTTAAACTTCTTGATATTCCACTCATTACCATTGATGCAAAAAAAGAGTTTATGGCTGCACTCGAAGGTGTATCTGATCCAGAGACAAAACGTAAGGCTATTGGTGAAAAATTCATCGAAGTCTTTGATGCAGAAGCGAAGAAACATACAGATGTTGCCTTCCTTGCACAAGGGACACTCTATACAGATGTGATTGAATCAGTATCAGTGAAAGGTCCATCTAAAACCATTAAGTCTCATCACAATGTTGGCGGACTTCCTGACTGGATGACATTTGAACTTGTTGAGCCTTTAAGAGAGATTTTTAAAGATGAAGTACGTAAACTAGGACTTGAACTAGGTCTTCCTAAAGATATGATAGGACGTCACCCTTTCCCTGGACCGGGACTTGCTATTAGAACTATGGGTGCAGTGACAGAAGATGGACTACACCTTATACGTGAATCAGATGCCATTATGCAAGAAGAACTCAAAGCTACAGGGTATTACGACAAAGTATGGCAAGCCTTTACAGTCCTTCTCAATGTACAGTCTGTAGGTGTCATGGGAGACAACAGAACGTATGACAATACCGTATGTATTCGTATGGTTGAGTCAGTAGATGGCATGACAGCAACATTTGCACATATACCTCATGATGTATTAGAAGGTATGAGTCGTAGAATTATCAATGAAATTGATGGGATTAACAGGGTTGTCTACGACATCAGCAGTAAGCCTCCTGCTACTATTGAGTGGGAATAAAAATGTGCATACCTCAGTATTATAAGTATCTCTTTTTAGCGATTGTCGTAGGGACATTGATTATTCTATCGGTGTTTTATGATAGAGTATTTTATTTGGTACCTGCGTTTATTTTTGCTATTCTTTGGAGTCGTATCAAATGTCCAAAATGTCATGAACCTATCTTAAAAGACAAAAACGGATGGTATATTTTTACGATGAGAAGTACTTGTCGTCATTGTGGACAAGATACGTTACTTTGCGAAATAGAATCAGATGAGGTCACTTCACAGCGTCTAAAGTAATAGAATGAAAGGGCAGCCATGTCGATACAACTTTATAAAATACTTTTGGTAGCTGTCGGCTTTTCCTGTATCCTATTTGCCGGTGGAAACATTAAAAAATCCTCAGAAAAAGAGGAGATTAAAGATACTATAGTCGTGCATGGTATGGTACTCTATGGACAGGTGATGAACCTTGGTCCTGAAAAACTCTCTTTTAAACTTCTTTACAGTGAAGGACTAAACCACATAGCCTACAAAGATATCGAATCTATCTCTACTAAATATAACTATCATATCTCTTTTAAACGTATCGATATTGAAGGGCGTGTTATAGGGATAGAAGACAATGAATATCTTAAAGTAATGGAAGGTGAAAATCTTCGAACTATTAAAATAGCTGATATAGATAATTTTGTGATGTCCACAACGGATGATGACTCTTTTGAAAACAGAGTGCGTAATAAATTTCCTTATATTAAAGGAAATGTCAATGTCGGTCTTGAACTTGAAAATGGTACTAGTGAAAAGAACAAGATAGACATTTTATTAAATCTTCTACATAAACAGGCAGAACATGAAACAAGTTTGTATTTAGATTATGCATATGAAACTACACAAACTGAAGGTACAGCACTTGTACAAAATAAAGATGAATTAGTAGGGATATTTCTCTATAAAAACCATTACAAAAATGATACTTTCTATTATGGAGGTTTATCGGCTGATTATGATAGACCAAGACATATTAAGAGTCGTTATATTCCAAATGCAGGGTGGGGACATCGTTTTAGATTTGATAAAAATAAATGGTTAGAATCTTCTGCAGGTCTAGGATATGCTAGGACACTTTATACGGATGAACTCATCGAAGATAAGAAATTTCCTGTAGCTGCGTTACAATTATCAGGTAAATATCAATTTGATGATGTAGCGGTAGTAGATACTTTGATTGTCGATGGTTTTATGATTTACTATCCTAGTTTAACCCATTCAAATAATGATTGGATATTTAGATCAAACTTAAATTTGACGGTGCCATTGTTTGATTTTTTATCTATTAAATTGGTCTATAACCTTATCAATGACAGTAATCCAAATCCTGAAGTAGGGAACAATAAAACAACAACGAAACTTTTATTTGGTGTGGATTTTTAATATCTTTTAAGATGCCTTTGCTTGCTTTGATCTGCTTGTGCTATAATATTTGAAAAAAAGGTATCTTTTATGAAAAAAACACTTTTAATTACACTTTCAACACTCACCTTCACAACACTTTTTAGTGCATGTGGGCAAGTCTCCGTCCCAACCCATACAAATACAGAAGAAGAATGTTTGACAGTACAAAGAAATCTTTATAAGGTAGAAAAGTTTACCGATACTGTTGAAAAAACAAGCGCTTTTCATTTAGAAGAAGCTGCTGTAGCCATGAATGTTCCAAAAATTACTGTGAGCAATAACAAACGTCAAATGCTTAGAGATGCAGCTAAAAGAAAAAAATCACTTGAGGCAGAGCAAAAAGAACTAGGATGTAAAATAGCTACAAACTAAGATTTTGAAATGATGAACAGTATGACTTCTAAAAATATATCACTGTTTATCTTGATGATCGCTTTTATTGCATTTGTCTATGGTACATCTAAAGCCATTCAAATAGTCGATAAAACACAGGTTGGTACTTCTGATGGTATCTATACTTCTTATATTTCCACATCAGAAGAGATAAAACAAAAAGCATTTAATCTCACTAAAAATTGCGTAGATAATGTATGTAAAGTACAGACTCTGCTTGATTTCACATCAAATATACCTTATCAAACAAATACCTTTCAACAAAATTCTCCACAAAAAACAATACAAAAAAACTATGGAGATTGTGATGATAAAAGCAATCTATTGATTTCAATGTTGCATGCAATTGGTATAAAAGCATATTTTGTGTTGCTTCCGAAACATATTTTTGTGATTGTGCCATTAAATGATAATCGACTTAGTCACATCAAAGGACTTTGGGTGAGAGGAACAAAATATTATATTTTGGAGAGTACAGCAAAGGGTTCTGTCATAGGGTTTCCTTTGAAATATAAACTCGATGAAATAGACGCAATTATAGAACCTTTTTCCAATAAAAAGTTAGATATAAGATATTTGAAATATAAACTTTAGTCACTTTGACTAAACTATCTTGTAAAAAACTTGAAATATTTACCAAAATAGTATATAATCCCACAAAATAAAATATTATATAGGAGAAACACAATGGCAAAACATCAGTTTCAAACAGAAATCGGGCAACTCTTAAAGCTCATGACACACTCTCTTTACTCAAATAAAGAGATATTTATTAGAGAACTTGTATCAAATTCAAGTGATGCATTGGATAAATTTAATTATCTTTCACTTACAGATGAAAAATTTAAAGAAGAAGATTGGTCTGGGAAAATCTTTATCAAATTAGATAAAGAAGACAATTCACTCACTATTGGTGATAATGGTATCGGTATGAATGAACAAGATCTTATGGATCATTTAGGAACCATCGCCAAGTCTGGTACTAAAGCATTTATGGAAAATCTTACCGGCGATGCTAAAAAAGATTCTAATCTTATTGGTCAGTTTGGGGTAGGGTTTTATTCGGTATTTATGGTAGCAGAAAAAGTAGATGTTATCTCTAAAAAAGCAGGAGAAGAACAGGCATATATGTTCTCAACTGATGGTACAGGGGAATATGAAGTTAAACCTGTCACCAAGGAGTCACATGGTACAGTAATTTACATCAAACTTAAAGAGGATGAGAAAGAGTTCTTAGACAAGTGGCGTGTACAAGAAGTGGTGAAAAAATACTCTAACCACATCGCATATCCTATCATGCTCAATTACTCAGAAGAAGAAACAGAGGGTGAGGGTGATGATGCAGTCACTAAAACAGTTAATAAATCTGAGCAAATCAATGCAGCAACTGCACTCTGGACACTCTCTAAGTCTGAACTGAAAAAGGAGGACTATATAGAGTTCTATAAAACGATAGGACATGACAGTGATGAACCACTTACTTACCTGCATAACAAAGTAGAAGGAGCGCAAGAGTTTACGACACTTTTTTACATTCCTAAAACTGCCCCTATGGATATGTACAGAGCTGACTATACACCAGGTGTAAAGCTCTATGTTAAACGTGTATTTATTACCGATGATGACAAAGAGCTCTTGCCACCATACTTACGTTTTGTAAAAGGGATTATAGATTCTGAAGACTTACCACTTAATGTAAGCCGTGAGTTACTCCAAAAAAATAAAATTTTGGCAAATATCAAACAAAACTCAACAAAGAAAATACTTCAAGCGATTAAAAAGCTTAAAGGTGAGGATGCAGATACTTTCGTAGCTCAGTACAACAGGGTAATGAAAGAAGGGATTTACATCGATAATGTCAATAAAGAGTTACTTCTTGACATTGTAAAATACAAATCTTCCACAGAAGAAGGATTGGTTAGTTTTGAAGAGTATATTAGCCGTGGTGACTCTGAGAAAAAAGAAATATACTACATTGCTGGTGAAGATGAAAAAGTACTTAGAAACTCTCCACTACTAGAAGCATACAAAAAAGCAAATATTGAAGTGCTCATCATGGATGATAAAGAAGTAGACAGTATCGTAACCCCAATGATTGGTACATATAAAGAGTGGACACTTAAAGATATTACTTCCATTGAAGCACCTGATTCTAAAACAGAAGAAGAGAAAGAAGAGATTGAAAAAGAGTTCAAATCTTTAACGGATAAAATTAAAGAAGTACTTGGTGAAGAAGTGAAAGAAGTAAAAACAACGAGTAGACTCACTACAAGCCCATCATGTGTGATTAAAGATCCATCAGACCCAATGGCGGGTATGGCAGCTATGTTTGCACAAATGGGTCAAGAGATGCCTGAGACACCTCTTATTTTGGAAATCAATCCAGAGCATGAGATGATTAAGAAGCTTGACAGTCTTGAAGATAAAGCACTCTTTGATGATTTGTCATGGATACTTCTTGATTCTGCAAAACTTTCCGAAGGACTTGAGCCTAAAGATAAAGGTGCATTTGCTTCCCGTGTATCATCATTGGCTACAAAGGCTATCTAAGCTTAGATAGCTGAAGTAACTCTCTTCTTTAGAAGAGAGTTTACAGAATAGAACTAAAATCTTTGAGAGTCATAGGTTTGTATCCTAGGTACCCTTGGTAAGTATCACACTTCATGGCCTTGAGATAATCTAAAGCTTCTATCGTCTCTACCCCTTCTGCAACAATTTTCAAATCAAACTTTTGTCCGATAGAGACAACAGATTCTACAATCATAGCATCACCCTTATTGTTATTCATATTGAGAATAAAAGATTGGTCTATTTTAATGGTATCTACGGGTAACTCTTTGAGATAAGAGAGTGAAGAGTATCCTGTCCCAAAGTCATCGATAGAAAATGTAAATCCAAAGTTCTTTAAATCTTTAATCTTTTTGATTGCATCATCAATATTACGCATGAGTCCGCTCTCTGTGATTTCAAATTCAATCCACTCTGGTTGTAGTTTATATTTCTGCATAAGTAGCATGACTTTGTCAACAAAAGAGGGTTGTAAGAAGTGTGCAGTACTTACATTTACTGCAATATGTTTTAGATCTTTTGCTTTAGAGGATTCAAAGAGTGCTTTGATGTCTTGAAAAACAGCATTAAAAATAAACTCTTCTAGTTTAATAATAATACCACTCTCTTCTGCAATAGGTATGAATTTTGATGGCGCAATAGAGCCTTTTATCGGATGATCCCATCGTACTAATGCTTCAGCCCCGACAATTTTATTATTGTGAACATCTATTTGAGGTTGATAGTGGATGAAAAACTCATTGTTTTGAATCGCTTTATGGATATCATTTTCAATTGTAAGGACTTCTTTTGTTAAAACACTCATACTGCTGTCATAAAACTGACTGCTTCCACGGGTGTTTTTCTTTGCTTCATACATAGCAGTTTCTGCACTTTTGAGAAGATCAAAGTAAGAGTGTTCATGATTGAACAGAACAACACCTATACTAAAAGTGACATGGTAAGACTCACCCGCAATAATAAGAGGAGTATTAAATTGTGTATTAATGCTATGAATATACTGTAAGGTTAACGCTTCTGCTTGTTGCTTCTCTTCGGGAAGAGAAGGAATAAGAATGACAAATTTGTCACCACTGACACGTGCAAATATCTCATGTTCACCGATAATATTCTCAATTTTCTTAGCAACTTGTTTAAGTAGATGATCACCGATGTTATGTCCAAAAGTTTCATTGACTTTTTTAAAGTTGTCAATATCCAAAAACAATAATGAAGCATATTTTTCTGTATCATAGGTAGTACTTAAAAACGTTGTTAACTTATCCATTAACAGTGTACGGTTAGGGATGTTTGTTAACAAATCATAATAGGCTGCACGAACCATCTCCTCCTTGGCTGTAACTTACTTTGTAATATCATTGATAATCGTGATACCTCCAGCAACATCTCCTTCATTATTCATCATCGGGACAGTAGACAACTTGACATAGAGGTTTTCATTGTTAAAAGAGCTAAAGGGACCTCTATAATTTCCTGTCTCCCCTTTAAAAACATTTTCATGGGCTTGAATAATCTGTTTATTGGCAAAGTCATAAAGTGTTTTTCCTATGAGTGACTTTTTTTCATCAATATCATGCATCTGCATAAAGTGTTTGTTGATGTCTTCTAATTCAAGGTTGTCATTGTAATAATAAATACCAACAGGTGCGCGTTCAAATAATGAGAAAAAACGTTCTTTCAATTTGATATGAGAATGTTTTATTGTAATGAAATGTTGTCTATTTTGTAAAGAATTATTGATAATATTTCCGTAATAGTTGGCAATGAGAAGCATAATAAGTAGTAAAAATAAAGTGACATAGGCTATAGTTTGGTACATTTGTACTTCCATAAAGAAAAGACGCAACACAATGGGCATATATGTAACCAATATATAGGTAATAAGTAAATCATGCTTGGAAGCAAGTACCCCCATAGCAGTAAAACCTATAGCAAAAAGGAAGAAAAGAAGAATCATCTGATTAAGAATATTTGACTCTGGGAACATTAAAAAGGCACTACTCCCCCAAATAATACCATAAAGCAGAATATTGGTGTAGTACTTATCTAGCCAAATATTAGAATTTTTGAGTTTATTTTGTTCAGTTTCTTGTCGAAAGAGAGAGTATTGATACATTCCATATAGAAACATAATAATACCTAGACTTAGCCAAATAATAATAGAATATACATCAACAACATTAAGTTGAATAGCACTTAAAAGTAATGCACCCATGAGGTTACCAAAAAGTATAATGGGAAGAGAAAGATAATAAAATGTTAATTTATCGTAGACTAGCCCATCTTTGAATGTAACTTGTGTATTTTCAATAGCATAATCTAGACTATTATCATTAATGTTTTCAGAATTCATGTTTTCCCTAAAATATGAAATTTAAATAGACTTAACTATAACATAGTTATGATTAACTCAATCCTAATCTATAGTAACTTGTGTTATGATAACTTTTTTATATTTATATTCACTATCAGGAAAACACTTGGGTTTAAAAATGTCTCCACAAAAACGTGCAACATTGGTTTCTAGTTCCGTTGCTACACTATTGGTTTTAGTCAAATTAGTTATAGGTGTTGCCAGTGGTTCCGTAGCCGTACTGGCTTCTGCTATTGATTCACTTCTAGATACACTCGTGTCACTCTTTAACTTTTTTGCCATTAAAAAAGCAGAAGAAAATCCTAATGAAGTCTATCAGTATGGAAAGGGTAAGATTCAAGCAATCGCAGCGGTGATTGAAGGGACTGTGATTACTATGTCCGGCTTTTATATTATCTATGTTGCTATAGAAAAGTTGACACATAAATCAGAAACAAGTCTGTTGATACCTTCTATCTTGGCTATGGTCTTTTCTATTGTTGTAACTTTTTTATTGGTTCAGTATTTACTCAAAGTAGCCAAAAAGACCGATAATTTAGTGATAAAAGCTGACGCCCTGCATTATCAAACAGACCTCTGGTCCAATGCTGCGGTACTTGTAGCATTGGGGCTTGTTTCACTTACAGGTCTTGATGCGATTGATGCCATCTTTGGTTTGGGTATAGGTATTTTTATCATATACTCAGCGTATGAAATTATACAAGAGGGGATTGGTATTTTACTTGATCGTGCACTCGAAGGTGAGATGGTAGCGAGTATTGGTGAAATTATCTCTAGACATCCTGAAGTGACCTCTTATCACTGGTTACGTACACGTACAGATGGAACTACCAATTTTGTAGAATTTCATATGGTATTACGTCCCAATATGCTACTGCTCGAAGCGCATCGTATTGCAGATGAAGTTGAAGATGCCATACAAGCGTTAGATACAAATAAAAAATGGATTATCACGCCACATTTTGATCCCTATGATGATGAATTGGTAAATGATGCGATGCTTCATGGAAAGTCTGTGAGTAGTTTGAAAGAGATAATAGATTAATGTCTAAAAAGATTTATCTATTATCTCCGGTTGTTTATGAAGATACGATTTCTCTGCCAATGATACAGTTTTCATTGATCGTTCCATCCTTAGATCTTTCTTCTTACGATTTGTTAATGTTTACATCCAAACAAGCAGTTAAAAGTGCAGAGGCACTGAATCCTAAATGGAAAGAGATACCATGTTTATCTATCGGCAGTGCTACAACGAAGCAGATTGAGGCATTGGGAGGTAAGGTAGTCTATCAACCTACATCATTTTATGGGAAAGTGCTAAGTGAAGATATAGTAATAAAGTTTAGAGATAAACATATTGTCTATCTTCGACCTAAAGAGGTCTCTTTTGACTCAAAAGCTTTTCTCGCTTCCAAGGGTGTCATACTTGATGAAAAAATAATTTACGAGACAATATGTAAAATGTATACCGAGAATGAAAAACCTAAGAATAATGCCATTATTATTTTTACATCCCCTTCAACGATTCATTGTTTTTTAAATAATTTTCAGTGGGATAACTCTTATACAGCAGTGGTCATAGGAGAAGCAACAAAAGAACATTTACCTGAAAATGTACGTTACCAAGTAGCTGATGAACCAACAATTGATGCTTGTGTAAGCAAAGCCAAACATATTCTAACAGCAAATAGGCTATAATTTATTTAACCTAGGTGATGCGACGACTGTATTTGGGGTCCAACATTAATCTTAGTGGGACATGTAGTCTCTTGGTGTGTGGAAGTTTTCGTTGGAGTCCATTGATTTGGACGAGAAATCATCCCCTAAAGAGAGACTCCCTCCTACACCGTTGGCTTATTAGGGCCGACTTTAAGCAGAACGCTCACCCGGGGCTTTATTAGTAACGATTCTTGCACGCATAGGACTTTGGAAAGCTTATCGACGAACCATATGTTCGCCTCAAATCTTTCCAAATTCCTCTACTCACAACTCTCGTCACTACTAAATCCCCTTTTTTATGGTTTGATAATGATATTTCGCGGAGAAAAATAGATGAATGTATTGATTTTAGGTGCAGGTGGTAGAGAATACTCTATAGGGTTAGCATTAAGTAAAGATGAGAATGTAGAGAAAATTTATTTTGCTCCAGGTAATGGTGCGACAGATGCTCTGGGCGAGAACCTGACTATGTCTGACTTTTCAGAGTTGGCAGACTTTGTTGAAGAAAATGGTGTAGATTTGACTATCGTTGGTCCGGAAGATCCGTTGGTTGAGGGTGTGGTAGATGTATTTGAAGCACGTGGACTTACGATCTTTGGTCCATCCAAGCAAGCGGCTCAACTAGAAGGTTCAAAAATCTTTATGAAAAACTTTTTGGCACGTCATAATGTACCAACTGCTGCTTATATTGAAACAGATTCTTTACAGGATGCCTATAAATTTATCGAAACTTTAGAAGCACCGATTGTTGTCAAAGCAGATGGGCTTTGTGGTGGTAAAGGGGTGATTATCGCTCAGAGTCATGATGAAGCGAAAAAAGCTGCAGGAGAGATGCTCTCTGGTAATTCATTTGGTGATGCAGGGACTAAAATAGTGGTTGAAGAGTTTTTAGATGGTTATGAACTTTCCGTCTTTGCTATTTGTGATGGTGAGGACTATGTAGTACTTCCTGCCGCACAAGACCATAAAAGACTTCTTAACAATGATGAAGGACCTAATACAGGTGGTATGGGAGCATATGCACCAACACCTCTAGTAAATGATGAAATATATAGAAAACTCGATGAACGTGTCATCATACCCACACTTGAAGGAATGAAGGCAGAAGGCATGCCGTTTAAAGGTGTGCTCTTCATTGGTGTGATGGTAGTTAAAGGTGAACCGATTATTCTAGAATACAACGTACGTTTTGGTGATCCTGAGTGTGAAGAACTTATGCCTCTATTAAAGTCTCCTGCTTCAGAACTTTTTTACAAAGCCGCCACAGGTGATTTAAAAAATGCCACTATTGAGTTTCACGATAAATATGCAGTGGGTGTAGTGATGGCATCAAAGGATTATCCTTATAAAAGTACGCCACCAGCTGAAATTATAGTAGATGATATTTATCATGAAGAACTTAATGAAAATGCACATATCTCTTATGCTGGTGTTTCTCGTGGGGAAGATGGAAAACTCTATGCAAGTGGGGGTAGAGTATTGGTATGTGTAGGGGTAGGTGATAGTATTGCTCAGGCACAAAAACGTGCCTATATGCTAGTTGGACAGGTCCATTTTACAGGGAAACAATGTAGGACAGATATCGCGTATCAAGCATTATAATAGGGAGAGAAAATGTCTAAAATAGGTTTATCGTTTCGATATATGTTTGTGCTTTTTTTAGGCATTATTTTAAGCTTGAATACTGTACTTGCATCTTCAAGTAAAATTGAAATACAGGCAAAGTCTATAGAGTCAACAGGTGATATCGCTACAGCTACGAATAATGTTGTAGTCCATTATGATGACATGGTTATTCGTGCTGCCTCTGCAGTTTACAATAAAAATACGCATCTTTTAATGTTAGATGGAAATATTGAAACCATCGGATACAAGGGTACTAAAGAACATAGTAGCCATATGGAAATCAATACCGAAACCAAAGAAGTGACATTTAAAGAACTGTTTTTGGTGAGTGAAAATGATGTATGGATTATGTCACAGGATGTGAATAAAAAGAATAAAACCTATAAACTTGGTACATCATTACTTTCAAGTTGTGATATCACTGACCCTTTATGGACAATGCGTTTTTCCCATTCAAACTATAACCAAGATGAAAACTATATCAGAGTCTATAATGCAAAAGTCTATATGTGGGATGTCCCAGTTTTTTATACACCATATTTAGCATTTTCTACTAACAAACAAAGAAGTTCTGGACTCCTTTTTCCTCTTTTTGGATACAACGATGTGGAAGGCTTTATTTATGAACAACCTATATTTTGGGCAATAAGTCCTAGTGTAGATGTTGAATTTAACCCTCAAATACGAACATCAAGATCTGCAGGACTCTATAGTACACTTCGTTTTGTCGATAGTAATCACTCAAAAGGTACTTTACGTGTAGGGTATTTTAAAGATTTTGACAGTTACACACAAGAGTATAACATCCCTAATTCAAGTCATTATGGTCTTGAATTTAACTATGAATCGTCAGAGGTATTTAAAAAATATTTACCTAAAGGTTTTCAAGATGGGTTATATGTCAATACAACGTATTTGAATGATATTGATTACCTTACCCTCCAAAAAAATAATTTATCCCATTTTGGTTTGAGCCCTTTACAAGAATCAAGAGTAAACTATTTTGCACAAGATAATGATTATTATGTTGGGTTAAATGCGAAGTATTTTATTGATACGCGTACGAACATTGATGATGATAAAACGGTGCAAATTTTGCCATCTATTCAAATGCACAAGTATCTCGATGAGCTGTTTACAAGAAATTTAACATATAGTGCAGATTTTAAAATCAATAATTTTGATAGAAAAAAAGGTGCTACTATGAAACAAGCTGAGATGAGAATTCCTCTTGAGTTTGCTACTTCATTTTTTGATGATTTTGTAAACCTTTCTCTTGGTGAAGAATTTTATTATAGTAAATTCTTTTTTGGAAATGGTGATTTTGTTTATGATGACTATCAATATTATAGTAATATACACAAAGCAAAAATATTTACAGACTTAACCAAAAACTATGATAGTTTTATTCATGTACTACAGCCTTCTCTATCTTATTTAAAACCAGGAACTGAAAATCAATCGCCTATTGAATTCTCACAGTTAAATCCAGAACAAAAGGAGTTGTTTACCGTTGGATTGCCAGAAGAACAATATAACTTTGCTTTAAGTCAATATTTTTATGATCAAAATATGAAATTAAAATTTTATCAAAGACTAACGCAAAAATATTATGTGGACAGAGAATACAAATTTGCTGATTTAAATAATGAAATGCAATATAATTTTAATGCAATTCAACTTTATAATATTATTGGCTATTCACATGAGTTTAAAAAAGTGAGATTCTCTTCTACTTCCATTGCCTATAAGCAGGCTGATTACCGTTTGACTCTTGGACACAGTTATAAAAAAGTTTTACCTGATGATCCAACAACAAGACCGGCAAATGATGTGAGTTTTGATTTTGGATATACCTATAATCAAAAAGTAGCATTTAGTGGTGGATTAACCTATAATATAGATGATTCTACAAGTAAACAGTGGAAAATAGGTGGGAGTTATCACCGTGATTGTTGGAGTATTGCCTCCTCTATACGTCAAGATATTCAACCAAGTTCTGCAGGTTCTATCAGTCAAACAACATTCTATATGCAGTTAGATTTTACTCCATTTGGTTCGATTGGTACGGATACATTGAAGTAATGCTAAGCCCACTAGAAGAGATAGAGTATGCGTTGGAGATTTTATCTTTACCGAAACTTGTCTCCAGGGACGATGTGAAAAAGCAGTATCATTTTTTAGCAAAGAAGAATCATCCTGACCTTGGTGGTGACCCTGCACGTATGGAAATGATAAACAATGCCTATACACTTTTGACGAGGTATATGGACGAGTTTCGTTATACTTTTGATGAAGAAGAGATTTCTAAACAATTCCCAGGAGCGGATTATGTCCAACGATTTAAACCCTAATATCTATTTTGAAGATAAAGAGGATGCCTCTAGACAACTCATAGAAACTTTGCCTTTAGAGTTACTTTCTGAGAATGAAACAGTGGTGATTGGCATCAGTGAAGGGGGTGTCTATTTTGCAGACCAGATAGCAAAAGCATGTGATGCGCAAATGGATATTTTACTCACAGAAGCTATTTTGGCACCCAATAACCCTGAAGTACCTATTGCAATGATTTCTGAGACACAAGAGGTTGTTATGCATAAAGCGCTCATTGATGCTTTTGACATAAACGAAGATTATGTCTATAGCGAAGCCCATAGAAAATATGAAGATGAAGTACTTGCCTATGTCTACAAATATCGTAAAGGTAAAGATCTTGTCTCTTTAGAGGGTAAGTATGTTGTGTTAGCAGATGAGTGTATTGAGACAGGGCTTACGATGATGGTAGCACTAAAGTCTGTCATTGCAAGGGGAGCAAAAAACATTTATATAGCAACACCTATTTTAGATACATCTGTGTATGAAAATTTACTTACTGTATGCGATGGTGTATTTTGTCCTCATAAGATACAAGACTATATTTCGATAGAATACTACTATCAAAACTTTGACATACTCGATTTCGATGAGATCTGCGAGATTGTTGAAGCCCAAGAGAAAAAAATCAAAACAGCTGAAGTAGTTGAATAACCATATCCGAATAACCATATACATAGAAGGAAACAAAAATTTATGAATGAACAAATAATAGAAATAGATGTCAATAATCTTAAAGAGACATACGAATGTAATAAGATAGCAAAACAAGCCTCAGGTGCAGTTATGTACAGACAAGGAAAAGCAGTACTGATTGCCGCAGTGGCGATAGATGAAAAACCTGTAGATGAAGATTTTTTACCACTTACTGTCCAGTATATGGAAAAGTCTTATGCTGCGGCTAAGATTCCTGGAGGGTTTATTAAAAGAGAGACAAAACCAGGAGATTTTGAAACATTGACATCACGTATTGTTGACCGTTCATTACGTCCTTTATTTCCTAAAGGTTTTCATTTTCCTGTGACCATTACTGTGATGGTTGTGAGTAGTGATGCTGAAGTAGATATGCAAGTGGCAGCTCTACATGCTGCCAATGCAGCTCTTTTTGTCTCGGATATTCCTGTCTCTACTAGTATTGCAGCTGTACGTATGGGAACAGTGGGAGATGATATTGTGATCAATCCGACAAACTCTCAACTTAACGAAAGTGAGCTTGATTTACTTGTGGTAGGTTCAGGTAAAGATGTTGTGATGATAGAGATGCGTACTTTGCCTACACAAAAAGATGGTGTACAACATGCCAATGAATTTTCAGAAGATGCATTGGTTGATGTTATTGCAATGGCAGCAGATGCGATAGAAAAGGCAACGACAGCATATATAGAATCATTTACAACTGTCGCACGTGAGCCTTTAGCCCTTACTTTAGCAGAAGACAAAGTAGATGAAACGCTTTATACATATATAGAAAAGAACTATGCAGAGGCAGTAGAAAAAGCTATCGCACACATGGCAAAGTCAGAACGTTCGTCTGAACTTAAAAAGATACGTACTACTATTTTGGAAAAATTGGAAGAAGAAGGAAAAGAAGCAGACAAAGCTTTGGTTTCTAAAGTATTGGAACGCTATAAAAAAACAGTAGTGCGTGCAATGATACTTGAAAAGAATGTACGTGCTGATGGCAGAGCCATGGATGAAGTGCGTCCTATCAGTATAGAGACAAACTTGTTACCGTCAGTACATGGTTCATGTCTCTTTACAAGAGGACAGACACAAGCGCTTGTTACTGTAACATTGGGTGACAAAAAAGATGCGCAGATGTATGAACTCATTACAGAACAGAATTCTCAGTCTGAGAAATTTATGGTGCACTACAACTTTCATGGTTACTCAGTGGGAGATGCGAAATATATAGGTGCACCAGGACGTCGTGAACTAGGACATGGTAACTTAGGTAAACGTGCATTAGAACCGACTATTCCATTAGATTATGATGGTAGTATTCGTTTGGTATCTGAAATTTTAGAATCGAATGGTTCATCATCTATGGCTACTATTTGTGGTGGTGCCTTGGCATTGCGTGCAGCAGAAGTTGACACTACAGAACTTGTAGCAGGTATCGCTATGGGCTTAGTGAGTGAGGGTGATAAATACGCTGTACTTACCGACATCATGGGACTTGAAGATCATGATGGAGATATGGACTTTAAAGTTGCCGGAACTGCACAGGGGATTACTGCTTTGCAAATGGATATTAAGTTAGGTGGTATTGACCTAGCTGTTCTTAAAGATGCACTTGGAAAAGCAAGTCAAGGAAAGCAGCACATACTTAATCTTATGGAAGATGCAGCAAAAGATATAGCAACCAGTACAGCACTTCCAAGCACAGAACATTTTTCTGTACACCCATCAAAGATAGTAGATATTATCGGTAAAGCTGGCTCTACGATTAGAGAAATTATTGAGAAGTTTGAAGTGAGTATTGACCTTGATCGTGATGCAGGTGGCGTGAAGCTTTCTGGTGGAGACAAAGAGAAGGTGGCACAAGCGAAGGCACATATTGAGAGTATCGCAAGTACGCCAGTAAAAAAACAGATGGAATACAAAGTCGGTGAAAGCTATGAAGGTAAAGTAAAACGTATTGTTGACTTTGGTCTTTTTGTTGAAATGCCAGATGGTTTCGATGCCTTGCTTCATATTTCAAAGGTAGCAAAAGAACGTGTGAATAACCTATCTGAACGCTATAGTGAAGGTGATTCTATCACTGTGGTAGTGATGGAACAAAAAGGTAAGAAGGTAGAATTGGCTACACCTGAATTTTTAGCATAATTTTTCATTTATATTGCACCATATTGTTATTGGTGTAATAGAGTGTTTTTTATATTTTAGCATGATGTAATCTTATTTATCTTATGATATTACTATTAGGGATGAGACAAATAATTTAGATTGAGACTTCAATCTTTACTAAAGGTCAGAACAGCATGAATGCATCCCTCTCTTCACTATTACCATTTTCTACAACAGGTTTTTTCTCTCTTACAATCATTGTGTTACTTATTCTTTTAGCCGGCTTGTATTTATATTTTACAAAGAGACTGACTAAGCAAAAAGAAGTTTTTAATGCACAGTTAGAAAAAGAGAAAGAGATAGAACGCAATAAAACATTACTTTTGGCTAATATGAAGTGATGATATGTATGAATTGACACAAAACTTGGTCAACCCTGAAGAGTAAAAAGATGAAGCACTGGAGAAAGAAATACTCCACTCTGCTAATAATTTACGTGAACTTCTAAAAATTCAAGCTAACAAAATTGAAATATATAAAGAGAAATTTGTATTTTCACATATGTTAGAGGATGTGTCTACCTATCTAGCATCCAATTTTAAACAGCGTAATACAGAAGTGGTTTTTAATATTCATGAAAATGTTCCCCGATACTTAACCGGAGATGTTATTCATTTTTCTCGTATCATTAACAATATTCTTGAGTTTGCTATTCAGTCTACACCCCAAGGTAAAGTAACGCTTGAAATCACTTGTGACAAACCACTGAGTAATGATATTATTTTAAATGTCATGATTAAAGACAGTGCGAAAGGATTGGGCGAAGATACTTTTAAAAAACTTTTTGAATTAAATTACAATGATAAGAAGAAAGAGCAGTGGGGTTTTGGACTTTACATTGCCAAAAAATTAACGTTGGCGATAGGTGGAACGATTGAGGCACATAGTGCTGTAGCATCTGATAATGTTTTTTCTTTGCAAATCCCTATGCAACTGAATGAAGATTCGACGTTAAAGGAGTTTAATGTGTTAAAAGAAGGGCTAGCACCCAGAAAAATTTTAATTTATTCAGAAAAAGCAGCTACAGGGAATAGTTTAAAAAAATTATTTAATTATTTCTATGAAGAGGTAGAGTTAGCAACGCGTATACAGTTAGACAAACGTCTTATAAATCTGCTTGATTTTGATATTATCGTTTTAGAAGATATTTTTTTTAATACGAGCAACAATGCATACCTAAAATCTATCAAAGAGAGTAAGGATGTATATATTGTTGGATTAAGCAGTATATTCTCATCGAACGCACATGAAGATAATGTATTGATAGACAGTTATCTTAAAACACCTTCAAACTTAGAACGTATTGTGACACTTATACATAGTTTAGATACCTCAAAACCTGAAGTTGAAGCTATCGAAGAAGAGATAGTTCATGAAGAAAAGAATGATGGTAAACTACTTGTCTATAAAGAGCCTATAAAAGAGAGTCAAAATATTGATCTAGATTGTTTTACATACTTTAAAGGTTCACGACTATTAATTGTTGAAGATAATTTGATTAATCAAAAGATTATTGTCAGTGTATTGAAAAAATCCGGTATAGAAATAGAGATAGCAAATAATGGTCAGGAAGCCTTGGATATTTTATTTGTTGAGCAAAAAATGTTTGATATCGTTCTTATGGATATTTCTATGCCTGTTATGGATGGGCTTATTGCGACACAGCATATTCGTGAACGTAAAGCTTATGATAAAATGCCCATTATTACATTTACAGCTTTTGCGATGGGTTCAGAGATAGAACAGATGTTTGATGCAGGATGTAATGCCTATTTGACAAAACCATTAAATATAAAAAAACTTTACCATGCATTTAGTATGTTTCTGAGTCCAAGCCATAGAGAAGTCTCTTTACATAAGACCATAGAAATAGAAGGGCTAGACATTGAAGTGGGTATCTACAATGCAGATGAGAGTGAAGTGCTGTACAAAGAGACACTTAAAGAGTTTATTTTGGTCTATAAGGATATGTCTGAGTCCATACCAAAATGGATAAATGAAAAACGCTATGAACGTGTTAAGTTGGCATGTAATGAAAGCATTGGTGAATGATATGCAGAAACATTTTCTCTACAGCAATGAAGAGTTTTTAGATCAATACAGTCGACTCTACCCTGAAAAATTTAATAATCTTATAGAGGCAATTGAACATTATCTACACAGCTAGTTGCAAAGTTAGAATTGCATGTGTATTTTAATCTAATTTAGTTATAATTTCGCGTTGATTAAAGTAATCAGTAGGGAAACAGCTTGCATTTATGTGGTTGTTGGCAAGTCAAACTTGTTTACGCTATCCGAACAGACTTTAACGATAGTCGAAGAGACTCTAACTCTATTAACTTAAAGGATATAAAATGAAAAAGTTTTTCTTACTTTTCTTAGCACTTGGTGCTGTTGCATTTGCTGGTGAAGCAGATGGTGAATCTATGATTAAAGCATACTCAGTAGTTGCTGCTGGTGTTGGTCTTGGTCTTGCTGCTCTTGGTGGAGCTATTGGTATGGGGCACACTGCTGCTGCAACAATCGCTGGTACAGCTAGAAACCCAGGTCTTGGTGGTAAACTAATGACTACAATGTTTATTGCTCTTGCAATGATCGAAGCGCAAGTTATCTATACATTGGTAATTGCTCTTATCGCTCTTTACGCTAACCCTTTCATAGGATAGGACGTAACAGAGCAAAGCTCTTTATACTACGTTGTCACTAGGACAACCTCAGCAGTTGGCTCATTCAACTGGTTGAATTTTGTAGGATTAAAGGAGCTAAAAGGTTGTGAGGGATATAATCCCGTCACAACTTTTTGTTACCCTCAGTTTTAAGTTTAATAGTACTTTAACTATTATCTACAGTGCGCACGTGGTGGAACGGTAGACACGCTACCTTGAGGGGGTAGTGCCCTATGGGCGTGGAAGTTCAAATCTTCTCGTGCGCACCACTTTTTTATTCTTCCCAAATGTCACTCAATTGTCACCTAAAAATCATAACCTAGCAGAAAAATGTCAAAGTTACCTATAAATCACGTAAAATAGGGCTTTTTACCCATTTTTTATCTTTTCTTAAGAGATTGTTGTGCTATAATGGCTGCATCTTAAATTTAAAGGAATAAGAATGACAAAAGCAGATTTCGTAGAACTGGTACAAAAGAATGGTGAATTTGATAGCAAAGCAGCAGCTGAGAGAGCGGTAAAAGCATTTATCGAGTCAGTAACAGAAGCACTTGTAAAAAAAGAATCAGTATCTTTGGTAGGATTTGGTACATTTTCAACTGTAGAAGTTGCAGAGAAATCAGGTAAAGTTCCAGGAACAGATAAAACATATACAAAAGCAGCACATACTGCACCTAAATTTAAAATGGGTAAAACACTTAAAGACGCAGTAGCTAACGCGTAATTAAGTTTCTCTTTTTAATTATCTACTGTCTAGGGGCAGTAGATAGACTTCACTTTCACACTTCATACTTATTTTCAAAACACAAACTAATCATCTCTAAGATATACTACAATAATTTTATCTAAGGATATTTCTATGCAATTAAAAGATGTCATATGTTTAGGTGTTGCAGGTAATTTTGCGCATCATTTAGAACAAGCAGGTGAACTTGAAGATTTTAAAAATGTTGTTACTGAGACGGCAGATGCCCCAAAAGGAATTTTCCCTTTTTATTTACCTGGGTCTGAGAGTTTTCTCGGACGCTATTCTATAGGGACAGATATCCTTACTTTACCAAGCTATGAAGCTAATGCACAGGTAGAACCTGAGATAGCGATACTCTTTGATATTGTCTATAATGATACAAAAGAAGTTGTCGATTTAGTGGCTCAGAAATTTACTACCTTTAATGACTGTACTATACGAAAAGAGGGTGCCAAGAAAATATCAGAAAAGAAGTCCTGGGGAGAGAATTCTAAGGGCATTGGAGACAAGTGGATAGCCATAGACAGCTTTAATGAGGGAGGGGTGATGGGATAACTACCACCTCTGCTCTTTTGTGAAGCGTGATGGCATTGTGCACCCTTATGGGGTAGATGCACCACTGCTTGGGTATTCATACTTTTATACGAGACTCAAAAATTGGCTTATAGATAAGATGAATACGCAAAAAGACTTTGGACCACTTGAAGATATTGCTGCACATCTTAAGACCAGTACGTATCCAAAACAGGCACTTATCTCTATAGGTGCTACAGCCTACGCAGAGTTTGGTGAGCATAACTACTTGCAAAGTGGTGATGAAGTGTATGTGATAGCCTATGATGTACGAAGTGATAAGGCATATTTTACAAGCTCAGAAAGTAAAGTCATACTACATCAAAAGGTAACGTAGGGGCAATCCTTAATGGTTGCCCTTAATGGATAGAATTTTTAGTTCTTAAACCAAGACTTGACTCTGTCAAAAGCAGAATCAAAAGTAGATTTGTGCGGGCGACTCTCTACCCCATAACTCTCTTGAAGTTTTTCAAGAAGTTCTTTTTGTTCTTCATTGATCTTTTTAGGAAGTATCATTTGTACTTGAGCGATAAGACGACCTTTGCGTCCACCATGTACATCTGCAACACCTTCACCTGCAAAGATAAACTGCTCTTTGTCTTTGGTACTTTGTTTGAGCTCAAGTTCCAATTCACCATCTAGTGCTGGGATAGAGATAGTCTCTCCCAGTATGGCTTGCGTAAAGAATACAGGTACTTCTATATAGATGTCATTACCATTTCGGATAAAGTTCTCATCTTCCTCTACGATGAAAGTAAGATAGAGGTCACCACGTTGTCCGCCTTTACTCTCGTTACCATACCCCTGTGCTCTAAGTCTGTTTCCAGAGTCAACACCAGCAGGGATGTTTATGGTAACTGTATCTTCTTCTTCATGGTAGCCTTTTCCATGACAACTGCCACAGGCTTCTTTTATGCTTTGTCCTTGTCCGTGACATTTTGGACAGGTTTGTGCAAACTGCATAGGTCCTTGGCGCATGAGTACTTGCCCTTGTCCTTTACAGTAGTCACATGTTTCAAGTTTTCCATCTTTTGCACCTGTACCTTTACAGTCATTACATGGTGTTTTATAGCGTATGTCTATTTTCTTTTCATAACCAAAGACTGCTTCATGAAACTCAAGTTGGAGTTCTATTTCAAAGTCAAGAGCATATTTTTGGCTAGGATCACGACGAGACTGACGACCAAAGCCACCACCTCCGCCACCAAACATTGAGTTAAACATCTCCATGATGTCATCCATGTTTCCTCCACCAAAGCCACCGCCACCCATGCCACCTTGACCTTCAAGTCCTGCCTTACCATAACGGTCATAGATAGAACGTTTTTCATCATCAGAAAGTACTTGGTAGGCTTCATTAACAATTTTGAATTTGTCTTCGGCTTCTTTATCATCTGGGTTTCTGTCTGGGTGGTATTTCATCGCTAGTTTACGGTAAGCTTTTTTTAGTTCAGCTCCCGAACAATCTTTACTAACTTCCAATACTTCATAATAACACATTTCTGTCATTGATATTTCTCCATAAAAGTGGGAATAATTTTCGCGAATTCTACCATAATTTAGTTATAATCACGAAAAGTTATTTTGGAGCCGTATTGATGTTAGTACATATCGTCATGTTTAAATTTAAAGAAGAGAATAAAAAAGCCAATATTATCCAAGCCAAACAGATGCTTGAAAACCTTATGGGTGCAGTACCTAGTCTAAGAAGTATCGATGTTGGGGTGAACTTCATAGAGGCAGACAGAGCGATGGATTTGAGTCTTATTGCAGTTTTCGAAGGCAAAGAAGGTTTAGATGCTTATGATGTGCATCCTGAACATCAAAAAGTAGTTACTTTCATTAAGTCTGTCGTAGAGTACTCCAAAGCATCGGACTACATGAGAGACTAATGAAACACCATAAAATAGAGGCCTTTGAAAACCTAGTCGAAGCCTTCCAGTCTTTGCCATCTATAGGGAAAAAATCTGCCATTCGTATGGCATATCATGCTGTTATGGTAGATGGCTTTGCTGCTATGAAGCTGGCACATGCCTTAGAAACTGGTATAAACACGATACAAAAGTGCTCTAAGTGCCACAACATGAGTGAAGATGAACTCTGCACCATCTGTTCAGACCCTTATCGAGACAGTTCTAAGCTCTGTATTGTGCAGTCGGCAAAAGACATTTTGACTATAGAAGAGAGTGGACAATTCAAGGGTGTCTATTATGTAGTCTCAGAAGTGCGTGATCTTGATGAAGCCCATCTTTTTTATGCAGTAGGTGGTGTGGATGAGATTATCTTTGCTTTCCCCCCAAGTATTGCAACAGATACCATGATACTGTATATTGAAGATAAGTTGCAAGGTTTGGAAATCAGTTTTACGAAGATAGCCCAAGGTGTACCCACAGGTGTTGAGCTGGAAAATATAGATATTGTGTCACTCTCACGTGCGTTAGAGGCGAGAGTGAAGATTTAGTTAGAAGATTATTTTTTTATTTTTTTAAGTTCAGCTTCAATCATCGCTTTCATTTCTGGCATATGTTCCATCATTCTACTTTGACCTATTTGTGCAGATGCAGCGGCGAGTTGTGGCATGATTTGTACAGTTTTTTGTCCTAGTGGCGATTGGTAAAACTTATTAAGCTCTTTGAGCTCTTCTACAGTATAATTTTTAGCATAAAGTGCAGCGATATCACCTTTTTGTGCTTCCCAACCCATAAACTTAGTAAAAAATGCTTCAATAGCAGGTTCAATAGCTTTAAGTTGAGGGTTTGCCTGTATTTGCATTTGGGTAATACGTTTGATCATCCCCTCATAGCTCTCTTTCATATTCATCGTTGCAAGAAGTGTTAGTGCCTCTGAATTTGCCTGATGTGCCGCTATTGTAGTCTTAGGTGCTTTTTTCATAGAACCCCCACATTTACCTTGCGCACATTTTGCAGTTTTTGGTGCAACTTTTGTAGCACTTGGCGCATTACCACATTGTGCTTGAAGCGTAAGTGGAAGTGCAAGTGTTGCTGCGAAGAGAAGTGTTTTTGAGGTTGTTTTTAACATGTGTTTCCTTATATTGTTTAAAGTAAAATGATTATAACTTACAATAGTTAATGGTTATATTATTTGTGAAGAGATTTTATTTTAGAGTGTATGATGTGTGAAAAGGTAGCCAATAGAGGCTACCTGTGAAGAGGGAAGTTTAGTTTCCTCCACATTTTCTTTGACTGCATTTCATGCTTTTAGATGTGGCTTTTTGTTCATCTTTCTTCATACCACCGCATTTTCCTTGTCCACACTTCATTGATTTTTCAGAATTTTTCATTTTGCCACCACATTTACCTTGACCACATTTCATACCTTTATCTTTCATCTTGCACATCATGCCTTTGTCATTCATATCCCATTTTTCAGAAAAATTGTCATGAAGCCAGTTTGCAACAGTGTCTATTTCTTGGGCTGTCATACCTTTACCGATGGCAGGCATAGTTCCAAACATTTTCAGTGCCATAGGCATACAGTGAGATTTGTCTGCTGAAGGGTTAACAATGTAGTCTTTTACGAAGGCGACAAAAGCAGTTTTGTCATCTTTGAGGTCAAATTTTATTTTGGCACTTACCTTACTCATAAGGGGCGCTTTCATTGTTTTCATCATTTTTTGTTTCATGCTCATGCGCTCTTCTTTGCTCATTTGCATCATCTTCTGTTTATTCATCATAGGTTTCATCTTGTGACAAACAGCACACTTGGAATCATAGATTTCTGTACCTGTTTGTGCATTGAGTGCCACTGTAGCAATCAAGCCTGCGAGTAATAGTTTAAGTTTCATTGTTAGTCCTTTTGGTTTTAATAGGGTGAGTTTACCATAGTTATGTGTATGAAATGTGTATGAAATGTGTATGATAGGAGTCCGTCAGGTTCCTGGAACCAAAACTTCACACCTACTAAAAAGTTAGTTTCATTGACTGGGTTGTAATTTGCAGTGTTTCCAAATGTCTTCTCCCAGACTACACCAATATAGGGTGCAACTTCACGGACTATCTCATAACGTAATCTTAAGCCTGCCTCAACATTTGCCAACCCTGATCCTGTTTGCATCTGTGGGTCATCTTTGGTATAGAAGTCAGCCTCAAAAGAAGGGGTGAGTATGAGTTTTTGTGTGAGTAGTGCATCATACTCAGCATCCAAACGTAAGCCTATATTACCTTCATTGTTAAAAAGCAGTGCTGCGTGCGTTTTAAAATAGTATGGGGCAAGTCCTGCGATAGCCAGTTCTGCCCATGTGCGAGAAGCGTTGGCATTTTTATCGTAGGTGAGTCCTGCTTGTGCATCCCAAAATGGGGCGATGGCTCTGGAATAGACTAACTCATTTTGGCTGCTCTCCAAACCATTTTTAGTGGCTTCACCTGTAGAGTAGACATAGAGTTTGTTCATGTCATGACCTATCCAAAAACTGCCTTCCCAAACTTGTAGGTTTTCACCTGCATTACGTATTTCAAATTGGTCTAGTTTTAGCATCGTGAGTAGTGGGTCATCACCACCACCTGCATGTGCTGTTTGTCCTAAAGCCATAACAGCTAACATACTTATTAGTGTTTTTTTAATGTTCATCTTCATCTCCTTATGCCACAACAACTTTTCTAAACATACCACCCATGTGGTAAAGCATATGACAGTGGTATGCCCATGCACCTTTTGCGTCAACAGTGACACGGTAACTAATCTTTGAACCTGGTTGTACAATGACAGTGTGTTTACGTACTAAGTGATTGTCATCACCAGTTTCCAGATCACTCCATAAACCATGTAGGTGCATAGGGTGGTTCATCATCGTATCGTTAATAAATGTAATACGCAGACGTTCTCCATAGTGAAACTGTAGAGGTTGTGAATCTGCATATTTAATACCATTAATTGACCACATATAGCGTTCCATATTGCCTGTAAGATGTAAGATTATCTCTCTGTCAGGTTTTGGATCATGGCGTGTTGAATATCGGTTTTTCAGGTCTGCGTAGGTGAGTACTTTTCTGCCATTATTGCGTAAACCTACACCTGGGTCATCAAGTCTATATTTTGGAGATTTAGCTTTTATGGTACTTTGTGGTCCAGTCGCCATAGGAAGCTTGGTGATAGGATACTTTTGGTCTTCCATTGCTTGGAACTTGTACTTTTTCATCGCTTTTTTGTTGGACATATTCATCGCAGATGAACATTTCATACCTTTACCCTTTTTCTTTTTCTTCATACTACCCATATCCATCCCCATATCTACTATACTTAATTTTGGTATAGGGTCTAGTTTTGGCGGGCTTGCATGTAATGTTGTACTTGGGGTCAGTGAACCCATGGCGTAGCCCGTATGTCCCATATTTTGAGCAAAGATTGCATAGGCTTTGTTCTCTTTGGGTTGGACGATGACATCATAGGTTTCTGCCACACCTAGGCGTATTTCATCTACGGTGACAGGTTTTACATGGTTTCCATCAGCTGCGACCACTGTCATTTTAAGTCCAGGTATACGCACATCAAAGAAAGTCATGGCTGCTGAGTTGACAAGACGTAAACGTATTTTTTGACCTTTTTTAAAGAGTGCTTTAAATTGTGTGGCAGGGTTTTGTCCATTCATCAAGTAGGTATAGGTGTATGGCGTAACGTCAGCGATATCTCTGTCGCTCATACGCATACGGTTCCACATACTTCTGTCCTCAAAGGCTTTTCCTAGACCTTTCTTTTTGACTTCATCGATAAAGTCTCCCACTGTTCTTTGTGAGAAGTTGTAGTAGTCACTCATCTGCTTGAGCTTTTTATAGATGCTAGTAGGTTTCTCGTCTGACCAGTCAGAGAGTTGTATGACATAATCTTTATCATAGCTAAATGGCTCTTGTTTCTTAGGCAGAATGACAATAGCTCCATACAGACCTGTTTGCTCTTGAAAGCCTGAATGGCTATGATACCAGTAGGTACCATGCTGTCGTACTGTAAAGGTATAGGTAAACGTAGTGTTAGGTGCGATACCATCAAAACTAATACCCGGAACACCATCCATTTGTGTAGGTAAGATGATACCATACCAATGTATAGAAGAGCTTTTCTTCAGTTTGTTTGTGACATGCAGGGTAATAGTATCTCCCTCTTGCCAGATGAGGGTAGGACCAGATATTTGCCCATTGACTGTTGTTGCAACAGCTTCTTTGCCTGTGAGTTTTACAGAAGTATAGTCAATGGTAAGAAAAAACTCTTTACCTCTGAGTGTATCTGCATTTGAAATGCTTCTATGTGTGCTTTTGGCTTCTATAGTACTTGTGCCAAGTGCCAGTAGTGAAGTTGCAGCCAAGCCTTTAACAAAGGTTCTTCTTTGCATGTGTAGTCCTTTTAAATCTTATGAGTGTTCTTTGAGTAGTCTTGATTTCTCTTCATACTCTTCTTTATCTATGCCACCACTGGCATAGCGTTTGTCCAATATATCTTGTGCAGAGGACGTCTCTTTTTTCTTATCTTGTAAAAGATAAAAAATAACAGCAAGTATTAGTAGTGGAATGAGCCATCCAAAACCCATACCCCAACCATGTGAAAAAGTATTCATTGTATATCCTCCTATAATTCATGAAAAAGCTAATGATAGGTAGTACTTTAAGTATTTTACTCTCAGCAACACTTTTGGCAAACGCTGTACAAGATGCATAGATTGTAGAGATGCGTAAAGATGTGGAAGCACTTAAAATACGAGACCAAGAGATGAAACAAGCATTTGAGGGCAATTCCAAGGCAGGATTTAATATCGCAGGATATGCATCTATAGACTATGCCAATGAAGAAAATGGTATCGGATCTTTTTTGGGTATAAAGTTTGCACCTATTTTTCATGCTCAGTATGGAGATATCTTTCAGTTTGAGGGTGAAGTAGAATTTACGACCAACAGTGAAGGAGAAACAGAAACAGAGCTTGAATATGCAGCAGGTACACTTTTTATCAATGATTATATGGGACTACAGATGGGTAAATTTATGTCACCCCTTGGACAGTTTGTACAAAATATGCATCCTTCATGGATCAATAAACTACCTTCAGCCCCTGTAGGGTTTGGTCATGATGGTGCTGCTCCTACATCAAATCTTGGTGTAGCACTTCGTGGAGGACTTCCAAAAATGGCAGATATACGCAGTAACTATGCACTATTTATCTCAAATGCTCCTACTTTTGGTGTGGCAGATGATGGAGATGTGGTCATCGGTGCGGAAGGCAAAACAGGTACCTTTGACAATGCCTATATTTTAGGTGGACGTTATGCCATTAATCCTGTGGGAAATATGGAGATAGGACTCTCTTTAGCTACAGGAGACATCACTGAAGCATTAGCATCAGGAGAAGATGTTACCCATAATTATGATGTCTTTGGTACCGATATGATGTGGAATATTGATAGCTTTAGTATCAAAGCAGAATATATTCAACAAAAGATTGGAGAGAATGAGCGCAGCCTTTTAGAAGGAGGAACATGGAAAGCGTGGTACACACAAGTATCCTATCAATTTGACAGTGTAAAACTTGAACCGGTATTGCGTTACAGTGATTACAACAATCCTGAAGTCAATAAAAATCAGGTGGCATTAGGGCTGAACTATCTTTTTGCGAATAATCTTATCGCAAAACTTGCGTATGAAATAAATACAGATAAAGATAATTCAGACGTTGATTCAAGTGCAAATAACAATCGTTTACTTGCACAGTTTGCATTTGGTTTTTAGGAGAATAAGATGAAAAATATAATAAAAACAACAACATTGGCACTAGTCGCACTTTTAAGTATGAACACAACTGTATTTGCAGACGAAGTAAAACAAGTTGATATTGCAAATGGGGCACAGGTATGGGCAGATACATGTATGCGTTGCCATAATGTTAGACCACCTTCTGATTTGACTGTGAGAGCATGGTCATTTTCTATGAATCATATGCGTGTACGTGCAGGTTTGACAGGTCAAGAAACAAGAGATATACTTGCATTTATACGTGCATCTAAAACAGAAGAAGATAGAAAATAAAATCTTTTTTATTTTCTCCTTTATGTGCACACTCTATGCACATTAAAGGACTATCATAATCCTATATCACCGATAAAGGATTTATGATGGATAGTAAAAAAACGAAAGATGTCGTTTGCGGCATGGAAATCTCAACAGATACCTCCTTTGTGACAGAAGAAGCAAATAAGACCTATTATTTTTGTTCTGAAAATTGTCAAGAAAAGTTTATAGACAATCCTGAAGCATATATCGTGCATGAACATGATGAAAATTGTGCTTCCTGTGCGCCACTGGAATATGCTACTGTTTCCCTTGTTGGAACGAAAAAAGAACAAGATAATGATGCGATGTACACCTGTCCTATGCACCCTGAAATACAGCAAATTGGTCCAGGTACCTGTCCTAAGTGCGGGATGGCACTAGAGCCTATGACTGTGAGTGCAGAAGAGGGAGACGACGAAGAGTTACTTGATATGTGTCAAGTTTCACCACGTTGTACCATTCCAAAAGCAATATCTTGAAACACATGA
>VCAW01000091.1 GCA_013607775.1 Campylobacterota bacterium
GGTTTGATGCTAGAATTGTGGTTCAGGGTATTCGTTAGAGATGCGAATTCGGGTTATTTAATTTAAAACAACTTTACGTAAACCACAAAGACATCGACAAAGAGTTGGGATTGATATGATATGCAAATTTATAAGGTGTTGTGAGGGCACAACACCCTACGGTTGGTAGGCAAAATAGATTTGAATTGTGTAGGGTGCTGTACCCTTACAACACCAAAAATATAAACAACAAACAAAAACAATTCGGAGAAAAAATGAAACAACAAAATAAACCCCTCTGTGGCATAGACGAAGCAGGCAGAGGACCTTTGGCTGGTTCCCTTGTGATGGCTGGTGTGGTGTTGACTGGGGAGGTTGAGGGGTTGATGGATTCTAAGAAGTTGACTGAGAAAAAGCGTGAAGCTTTGTATCCTTTGGTTGTAGCCAATAGTGACTATCACATCGTCTCTTTTTCGGCTGCGGAGGTAGATGAGCTGGGTATCTCTGAGTGTTTACATAGAGGGTTGCTTTCTATACAAAAACATCTACCAAATGTGGACTATCTGTTTGATGGTAACAGTACTTTTGGAGTTGACAACATTACTACTATGGTAAAGGCAGATGCCAAGGTGCAGGAGGTCTCAGCTGCGAGTATATTGGCTAAGGTGACACGTGATAGAGAGATAGTAGATCAGGCTGAAAAATACCCAGAGTATGGGTTTGAAAAACATAAGGGGTATGGAACCAAAGCCCATATAGAGGCTTTGGTGAAGTATGACAGATGTCCCATCCATCGTAAGACTTTTAGAGTCAAAGGTTTGGATGAACCGACACTTTTTTGATTGAACACCTGTATACCCTAGGCGTTCACAACATCACTAGCTTTTGTCTAGGCTAGGCACTCTTTCGCAGTCCTAGTCTTAGCTAAGTCAAGAAAGAGTAACAACGCATAGGCGAAAGCTAGTAATGCCCGAAGGGTGGGCTTTGCAAACGCAATCTTGCACAAGATATTTCATCGTCTTAGCTATGGCTAGGACTCATAAATCTCTTGCACAATCTTACATTTGCAAAACCCATTGTGAATGTCTAGGTTATGCAGGGGTTCAATTACATGACTGGTCTGTCATTGACGGTAACCTTGCCACCTTTGAGTTCTACTTTGTAAACTTTCTGACCATTGACATCTTTGGGTTGGAAAAGCATCATTGCCATAACCGCTTGGGGTTGTTGTGCCAAGAGTCCAAAGAGTTGGTTTGAGAGTGCAAGGTTGAGGTTTGCATCCATCGCACCGATGGCAGCCATAGGGTTTTGCTCCAACGTAGACAAGTCTAGTGATTTGTCAATCTCAAAACTACTCGTAAGTTTAAATCCATCAAGCTTTTGGTTTTCAAACTCTATCTGCTTGACAGAAAAGTTTGGAATTTCAAAATGAATACCATGAGAGATAAGCTGTTGGAAGACGGCAAGAAGTTCTTTTTCATTGTTAGGGTCAATAGTCTCTAGTTTTTCTATGGCTTGCATATCAAAGTTATCGGCTTTCATATTGAAAGAGAGTGTCTCTAATGCACTTGTTTTTTGACCGTCAGTAAAGTGGATACTGTCTATTTTTGTTTGTGCAGTGATAGAAGCAAGATTGTTTTTGACTTTAGAGTCAGAATCTACAGAAACATGATTTACACGTAAGTTAAATTCATTTTTTGCAGTAAAGATGATCTCTTCTATCGTGTAGCCAGTATCATAGTCATAACTTGTGTCACCAGTGAGTTTATAGTTACTTTTAAGATTGTTAAGTTGTATGTTAATCTCATCATCTTTGCCATGAATACCAAAGTTTTTTAATGTTTGTTTGATAGATTTGAGCTTCTCGTTTTCTAAATCACCATTAAATTTAAGAGAAGTCATGGAAATTGTCACAGGGTTTGTACCCTCTACCACTTCATTGATATCTTTCATATATCCTTTAAAACCAGTACCAAGCTTGTTTACATCCACGTGTACCAAAAATGCTTTTTTCTCTATCATCTTTTGGATTTGTTCGAGGGCTTTTTTATCATCAGCATCCATATGTGCAGAGGTTAATACTGTAGGCAGTGCAACAGGGTACATATCAAAAGAGGCAGCACTGTATGCATCTGCAAGATAGGCTACATCTATCCCTATCTTCATGCCTTTAAGTGCTTCGATATCTTCTGCGCTTACTTGTGCCCCTTGTGAAGTAAGATAGCTTGCAACTTTCTTAGGCTCTTCAATAGAGAGTACAAAGTGCTCTTTCTTTTCAGACATTTCTCTACCTTCTACAGCGAAGCCCTGTGTCTGTATAGTTGCCAAATCAGCATCTACCTGTTCTTTCATTTGTATGGTGAGTTGTGATGCTCCCGAAGTGATATAGTAGATGGCTGCAACAAGTACAAATCCGATGATTCCTAATCCTAATTTTTTCACTGTTTATCCTTTATAAATATTGGTTAAATGTTCCATTTTTTTACCCATATTGAGTAGGGTCATGTCTGCCAAAGTCAGAGCCATCATCGCTTCACATACCACTGCGCCACGAATGGCAACACAAGGATCATGTCTGCCTTTTAAATTACACTTTACCTCTTCGTCATGGGTGGTAATCGTATCTTGTTCTTGGAAGATGGAAGGTGTAGGTTTAAAGTGTGTTTTTACAATAATAGTGTCACCATTACTTATGCCACCAAGCATACCGCCTGAATGGTTTGACTTAAATCCACTTAGGGTTATTTCATCGTTATTTTCACTTCCTTTGAGATGTGTAGAGGCTACACCATCACCTATCTCTACAGCTTTGGCTGCGTTGATGCCCATCATTGCTTCAGCTAAAATGGCATCAAGTTTATAGTAGAGTGGCTCACCAAGACCTACCGGAACACCAGTAGCAGTGGTAAGTACCACACCACCTACAGAGTCATGTTTCTCTTTGGCATTGAGTATGGCCTGCTCTTGTGCTGCTTCTACTGCTGGGTCAAGGGCATAAAGTTTTGAGGTTTTTGCATGGGTAAAGTCCTGAGCGTTCCCTTTGATACCATCGACTTCGCAAAGTCCAGACTGTATCTCTACCCCCAGTTCTTTGAGCATAAGTTTGGCTATGGCTCCACCTGCTACACGAGCAGCGGTTTCTCTAGCAGAAGAGCGTCCACCACCACGGTAGTCACGTAGTCCATACTTATGAAAGTAAGTGAAGTCTGCATGCCCTGGACGAAAAAGGTCCTTGACATTGTCATAGTCTTTAGACTTTTGGTTGGTGTTAAAGATGACCATCGCTATGGGAGTACCCGTACTTAGACCTTCAAAAGTACCCGAGAGGATTTCAAACTTGTCATCCTCTTTACGCCCTGTCTCTAGCTTGGACTTTCCTGGTTTTCTTCTGTCAAGTTCTGACTGTATGAAGGCTTCATCTATTTTTAGACCTGCAGGTACACCATCGAGTATGCATCCTAAAGCTTTACCATGAGATTCTCCAAAAGTGGTGAGGGTTAGTTTTTTCCCAAAGGTATTCATTTTTTCAATTCCTTCAAGGCTATCTGTGCTGCTTTTTGCTGCGCCTTTTTTTTACTTTTTCCTTTTGCTTTTGCTATGGTTGTGTCGTTTAGTACAATAGCAATCTCAAACTCTTTTTTGTGGTCTGGACCAGAGGAACCTAACATCTCATAGACAGGTGTCACACCATGTGTGGCTTGTGTCAACTCTTGTAAAGCTGTCTTGTAGTCTTTTGAGAGTGAATCCAAATCTATTTTAGGGTGACACTCTTCAAGAAGTTTGATAGAAATATCTTTTGCTACCTCAAGTCCTGCTTCAAGGTATACTGCACCTATGATGGCTTCAAAGGCATTGGAAAGCAGTGATGGCTTGTCTCTTCCGTTGTTGTTTTCTTCAGCGAGTGAGAGAAAGATGTAAGAGCCAAGTTTAAGTTCACGTGCAAGTAGTGTAAACCCTGACTCATTGACAAGTGAGGCACGTATCTTTGACAATATACCCTCGTTTGATTTAGGAAATTTCTTAAAGAGGTACTCACCTACGATGAGGTCTAGTACTGCGTCTCCTAAAAACTCAAGCCGCTCATTATTGTAAGGCTTTTTGTCACTTTTATGTGTCAAAGCCTCAATAATCAATTGCTTGTTCTTAAATGTATAGTTCAGTCTTTTTTCGAGTTGACTGTAATCGTTCATTGTTTTTTCCTTTGTTTGGTTTGTAGGGGCGCACCTATGTGTTTGCCCTTGGGCAGACACATGGGTCTGCCCCTACAGTGTTGATTTTATTTGTTCTGCTTCGTTGCGTGCGAGTTCATCGCAGCGTTCATTTTCAGGGTGACCGTTGTGTCCTCTTACCCATGTGCCATGCACATTGTGTGGGGCAGCTGCCTCTAGGTAGTCTTTCCAGAGGTCAACATTTTTGATCTTGGTAAAGTTCTTACGTACCCATCCTTCTAGCCATTCGTTGATGGCTTTAACGACATAGGAACTGTCAGAGATGACTTCGACATCGCAGGGCTCTTTAAGAAGCTTGAGCCCCTCTATGACACCTTGCAGTTCCATACGGTTGTTGGTGGTGTGTACATCTGCACCAGAGTACTCTTTACGTTTACCTTTAAACTCCAATATGCCACCATAACCACCAGGACCGGGGTTACCAAGGCTGGAGCCATCAGAGTAGAGAGTAATCTGTTTTCGGGCTTGATTTTGCAATTTTTTCCTCAACTTGAACTGAATTTAGTGCCATACAGTTTGGGCAACGTGTAAAGGAAACAGGAAAACTCTGTTTACACTTTTTACAAAGGTATGAGAAGAGTAAATCTCCCTCTTCAAATCCACCTTTTCTTGCAACTGCCAACATATCTAAACTAAAGATATCACTTTTTGCCAAAGGTTTTTGTAAATAGCCCTTGGCATAATAGAGTGTATGTAGCGTATCATTGGATGCGATTATATCTAAATCGAGTTGTGAATTTGGCAAAAACCACAAGATATCGATGATCTCTTTAATGCGTGTAGGGTCTATAATCTCCCATGCACTTTTGGTGTCTAGTTGCAGTAACGCACTGACAATCTGGCGGTACAAAGAGGGCTGTTTTTTAAATATCTCTTTGATTTTGGCAACTTTCTCTTCAGCCTCCACAGTTTTTGAAGCAATAAGCCCATGGAAGTCAAAAAATCGTTCTAAAGATTGTGTATCTTCGCCTAAAACTTTAAGAGGCTCTATAATCTCTTTGGCTTTGTCATAGCGGTGCATGGCTTCATAGACCATACCTAGTTCATAAAGGACTTGAATATTACGCGGTCTACGACGCAAAATTTCAAGGTATATCGTACGTGAACGTTCTAAAAAACCTGCATGAAAATAGGTGTTCCCCAAACGTTCCATGAGTTCTATCTCTCCTTGTTCCTGATCCATATGCTTGATGAGGTAGAGATAGATATTGATAGCCTTGTGGTACTCTCCTGTATTTTCAAATGCTTTTGCAAGAAGTGTAAGGGGTTTAAGCATATTGGGCTCAAAAGGCATCTCTGTAGTATCTAGTCCGCATTCAGAAGAGTCAAATTTCTCTAAAAATTTGAGTAGGTTACCTTCTTCCTTTTGTTGTCTGTATAGTCCCCAGCCATAGGTTACAAGCGCGATGATAAGTGCGATGACAATAATAAGTAAAATACTAAAAAGTGGGTCATCATAAGCTGGTAATATGTGCTCCAAGTTAATCCTTGTTATGTTTGTTAGATAGATTATATCTAATTAGATATAATGTTGAAATGATAGATAACTCCTCCATAGAATCTTTAAAAAACAGTATCGATATAGTTGATGTGATAGGTAGCTTTATAGAGTTGCGTAAAGCAGGTGCAAACTATAAAGCAAATTGCCCTTTTCATGGGGAAAAAACACCTTCTTTTGTGGTGAGTCCAAGTAAGCAGATATACCACTGTTTTGGTTGTGGTGTAGGGGGTGATAGCATTAAGTTTGTGATGGAGTTAGAAAAACTCTCTTACCCAGAAGCCATAGAAAAACTGGCATCTATGAACAACTTTTCACTCACATACACCAAAGGCAGTTCTGACTACTCTGATGCAAAACGTGTTTTAGAAGCCATAGGACAATGGTATGTAAAAAATCTCAACCAAAATCCTACACCTATGCAGTACTTGTTGGACAGAGGCGTAAGCCAAAGTTCCATAGAACGCTTTGAGATAGGGTATGTACCTGCGGGGCAACAGGTGATGCAGTTTTTAACCTCTGCACTATTACCTTTACCTCAAGCAGCGGAAGCTGGTATTATTGCACAGAGTGAAAATGGACAGGGATATTACGCGCGTTTGGTAGAACGTATTACTTTTCCTATCTACTCTGCTAGTGCCTCCATAGTCGGGTTTGGTGGGCGTACGATTACGAACCATCCGGCTAAGTATATTAACTCTCCTCAGACAAAGCTTTTTAATAAGTCTCGTCTGCTTTATGGCTATCATTTAGCCAAAGAGAGCATCTATAAAAATAAAAAAATCATCATTTGTGAAGGCTACTTAGATGTGGTGATGTTCCATCAGGCAGGCTTTACGGAGGCTGTTGCTGGTATGGGAACGGCACTTACTACAGAACATCTGCCTATGCTTAGAAAAGGTGATCCAAAAGTCATCTTGGCATACGATGGAGACAAAGCAGGGGTGGCAGCTGCACTCAAAGCTGCACAGATGCTCTCCGTAGCTGGTTTTGATGGAGGTGTTGTGCTTTTCCCTGACGGACAAGACCCTGCAGACCTCATAGCCAAAGGGCAGAGTGATGCAGTAGCCAAGTTGTTACGTGAAGCGAAACCTCTCATCCCTTTTGTACTGGAGAAAATAGTCGAACAGTATGATCTGCGTGATCCTAGAGCCAAAGAGGCAGGATTTGGTGCCGTAAAACAGTATATTGATACGCTCACTCCCATCATAAAAGATGCGTACATTCCAACTGCTGCGACATTGCTTGGGCTCTCTCCTAGCTTTTTTGGTAAAGAAGCAAGACCTGAACGAGCTAGAGATAACTTTACTCAACGTAGAGATGATGTGGCTCAGCTCAGTATCTTAAAAACCCTTATTGAAAATCCTGCACTGATAGACAACGTCTTAGCTGTGATTGATGTGAGTATGTTTGGTAACTATGCTGGACTTTTTTCAGCGCTCATCAATGGAGAAAATGATAACTCAGGTCTAGTGGGACTCAGTGTAGATGAGAGTTTTGAGGTGATGACAGAGGAAGAACTTAATAATGTTTTGCGTAATTTTCTCATTAAACATTATGATTTGAAGCTCAAAAGTGTGGCATCTTCGCAACAAATTCCTTTTGAGAAGAAAAGTTATCTCATACGTAAGATACGAACTGATATAATCCCAAGACTTAAAAAAGGTGAATTGGTCGCATATGACCCTTCACTCTAACAACCAAAGGATATTAAAATGGCAACAGCATCAGCAAGACATATACTCGTAGCAGACGAGGCAGTATGTAACGACTTAAAAGCAAAGATCAATTCAGGTGAAATTACATTTGAACAAGCAGCAAAAGAAAATTCTACATGTCCATCTGGAGCAAACGGTGGTGCACTAGGTATATTTGGTCAAGGTCAAATGGTTCCAGAGTTTGATAAAGTAGTATTTAACGATGAGGTAGGCGTGGTTCATGGACCAGTACAAACACAGTTTGGTTACCATCTACTAGAAATTACAGAACGTTCAAACTAACACATAAGGCAGAACTCTCTGCCTTAGTAACTACACATTTGGGGAATTAGCTCAGCTGGGAGAGCGCTTCGCTGGCAGCGAAGAGGTCGACGGTTCGATCCCGTTATTCTCCACCAATCTACAGTCTAACTCCATCTAATTTATACATTTAAGCCCCTTATATACGAACATCATAGCACTTTTATAGTCTAACATAGTTTAATGTGTATGGTAGTAGTCTAAGCCAAATGGTAGTATTATCAGTAGTATTAAATGAAAATATGTATTTGTGAAAATAAAAATACTACCAATTAAGGCTTATTCATGAGTGAACTCACAGCACCTACAGTCAAGGACGCAAAACCAAAAAATGTAAATGGAGTATTAAAAGACCAACGCTACCCAGATGGTGGAGGGCTTTATCTTTTAGCTACCGCAAAAGGTGGTAAGGTATGGAGATATAACTTTTCAATGAATAGTAAAAAGTATATCTATTTTATAGGTAAGTACCCAGCGATAAGTCTGCAAGATGCAAGGAAGATACACACAGAGCTAAAAAGTAAAATAGCCAAAGGTATTAACCCTGTAATAGAAAAGAGAGAGCAGAAAGTAGCCAAAAGAAAAGCTATTAGAAACTCTTTTAAAGATGTAGCAGAAGATTATCTAAAGATGCGAAAAGATGAATTAGCACCAAGTACCTATGTAAGATATGAGAGAGCATTAAAGAGAGATTTTTATCCCTTTGTTGGTGCAATGCCTATTGATAAAGTTACAAGAGGGCAATTAGTTGAAATCGCTACTTATGTACAACAGCGTGGAGCGTTAGAAACTGCACACCGTTACCTCAACTTAGCTCATCAAATATGGAGATATGCTCTACAGTTTGATAAGGTAGAGCATAACATAGTAGGTGATATTGATAAAACCATAGCACTCAAAAAGTTTACCAATAAAGAATACAAGACAATCACAGAGCCAAAGCGTATAGGAGAGCTTTTAAGAGCGATAGAAGAGTATAAGGGTTCATTTACCACAAGACATCTTTTACGCTTTTTACCCTATGTTTTTGTACGTTCTGCAAATATTCGTGAAGCCGTTTGGAGTGAGTTTGATTTAAAGAAAAAACTTTGGACTATTCCAGCAAGTAAAATGAAGTCAGGCAGAGAGCATCAAATCCCACTAAGTAACCAAGCCATAGCCATACTTGAAGAGGTAGGGCAATATACACACGATGCTAAATATGTGTTTCACTCTCCACTAAGCAGGACAAGACCTCTCACAGATGTAGCCGTGAGTTCTGCACTCAAAAGGTTAGACTTTGGAGATGAGATAGTACCTCACGGATTTAGAGCTATGTTTTCTACTATAGCAAATGAACACGGTAAAGATAGTGACGTGATAGAAGCCCTCTTAGCACATGTTGAAAAGGACAAAGTCAGAGGTGCATACAATAGAGCAGAATACAAGGAGAAGAAGAGAGAGCTTGTGCAGTGGTACGCTGATTATTTGGATGGAGTGAAAAATGGAAAATGAAAAAGAAAGAAATAATATGATTAAGTCACTCTTTTGGATAGTTGCTGAGAGAAAAAACAACGCAGAGTCTTTTTTTGAGTATTTGCAATATGCGTATGAGTTTGGAAAACAAAACTCAAATATAGCAACTGTTAGCATGGAAGGGAAGAAATTATTTGAGTATTTTATTATTGACTTCAATCATATGATTTTTTTTAAATGAGGTACCAAAAGAAGACTGGGAAATTGTTGCTTATAAAATACTTCGTTGGGGTCAAAGCTTTTTTGGCGAGGACTGGGAAAGTAATCGTCATAGTCGTGATGCCAAAATTGAAATTAATTCACATATAACAAAATTAAATCATGTAAGGGAAGTATTAAAACTGTTTATTCCGCAAGAAGTAAGCAGAAGCACAAATAGTAGAGGCATCATGAGTCTTATATATGAGGGTACGCCTATTCAAGATACTTGCTTTATTGAAAAATTGTATAAAGACCTTGGAAAAGCGACAAAGGATTTGGAACAAGAACAGTTCAAAATATTTCCACGAGAATACTACAGGGGTAGTTTATCGGCAAAAAAAGAAAATCTATTTAAAATTTTAAGAGATATAGCTAAAAATATAATATTTCACCATATAGCGATGAGATAAAACATCTTCTATCTAAGATAGATGACCGTTTCAACAGTCTTTGCGAGTGATTTACAAGAATTTCTTGTAAATATATTTCCAAAATTCATCAAACTATATTTGTGTTCTAATTACAGTCTAACGACGGTTAGGGTATATCAATAAATTCAAATTCATGTTGATATATTTAATCTAAGGCTTTAGTCCTAGTATCATAGGAAAATGATACGAAAGATATAAAATGGATGATAGTATCCAAAGTAAAATAATTATACCACAGCAAGTGGAGAACATGAGAGCTAAAGAAGCTCATAAATATTTAGGCATAAGTTTATCTGGATTTTGGC
>VCAW01000092.1 GCA_013607775.1 Campylobacterota bacterium
AGGAAATAAACATGAATATAATTGAAGGTAACTTACAAGTAGACAAGAGCAAAAAAGTAGCGATTATCAATGCAAGATTTAATCACTTCATTACAGACAGACTAGTAGAAGGTGCACAAGATGCCTATGCAAGACATGGTGGAAATGCAGATGATTTGGATCTTATTTTAGTACCAGGTGCATTTGAAATCCCGTTTGCATTGGATAAAGCATTGGCATCAGGTAAATACGATGCCATCTGTTGTGTAGGTGCTGTCATTCGTGGTGCAACACCACACTTTGACTATGTCTCAGCAGAGGCAACCAAAGGTGTAGCAAATATGGCACTTAAATATGGTAAACCCGTAACATTTGGTGTACTTACTGTAGACAGTATTGAACAAGCCATAGAACGTGCAGGTACAAAAGCAGGAAATAAAGGCGGAGAAGCGATGGTAGGTCTTATTGAACTTGTGAATCTTTATGGGGAACTTTCTTAATGGCAACTAGACATCAAGCACGAACAGCAGTTATCGGACTTCTTTATGCGTATGAATTAGGCAATGAAAATATCGCTAAATTCTCAGATGAGATTTTAGAAGAGGGTAAAATACGTAACAAGCAAAGAGAGTTTTCTCATACGCTTTTTGATGGTACCATAGAAAATTTGGCAATACTGGATGCAGAGATAGAAAAACATCTTACAGAGTGGGATTTTGATGATATTGGTAAAGTAGAAAAGGCTATTATGAGGCTTGGTGCGTATGAGATACTTGTTGCCAAGACGGATAAAGCTATCATCATCAACGAAGCTGTTGAACTTGCTAAAACATTGGCAGATGAGAAGTCTCCTAAATTCATTAACGGTGTATTGGATGCATTGGGTGAGAAAAAAGTTGAAGTCGTAAAAGAAGATGATACAAAAGAAGAAGGAAAGTAAGTCGTGACAGCACCTGCAACAAAACGTATGACGATTGAAGAAGCCATTGAACTCATAGAGAAGGCTGACCTCAAAACCTTGGGAAAGATGGCACTTGCACGTAAAAAAGAGATGCATCCTAAGGGTGTGACGACCTTTGTTGTGGACAGAAACATTAACTACACCAACATCTGCTGGGTAGACTGTAAATTTTGTGCCTTTTATACGCATGAGAAAAAAGAGGATGCCTACATTCTCTCTTTTGATGAGATAGATGAGAAGATAGACGAGCTCATTGCTATAGGTGGTACACAGATTCTTTTTCAAGGTGGAGTACATCCTAAACTTGAGATAGAGTGGTATGAGGATTTGGTAGAACATATCTCTAAGAAGTACCCACAAGTAACCATTCATGGTTTTTCTTCTATAGAAGTAGCCTATATTGCTAATCGTTCTAAAATCTCTATATCAGAAGTAATAAGACGTCTTAGAGACAAAGGGCTTTCTTCCATTCCTGGAGCAGGTGCAGAGATATTGAGCGATAGAGTACGTGACATTATCGCGCCTAAAAAACATGATAAAGATGAATGGCTTGAAGTCCATCGTCAAGCACATAAATTGGGTGTAAAGTCCACAGCTACGATGATGTATGGAACAGTAGAAACGGTACGTGAGATAGTTGAACATTGGGACTATGTGCGTCAGCTTCAAGACGAGACAGGTGGCTTTAGAGCATTTATTATGTGGAGTTACCAAAGTGACCATACACAGCTTAAACGCGAGTTACCGACCATTACTAAAACAACACCTAATCAGTACTTACGTTATTTGGCAGTGGCACGTCTGTTCTTGGACAATGTACCAAATATTCAAAGTTCATGGGTAACCCAAGGCTCATATATTGGTCAAATGGCACTGCTATTTGGTGCAAATGACTTAGGCTCAACGATGATGGAAGAAAACGTAGTCTCAGCAGCAGGGGCTGCTAACTCCATGAATCAAGAAGAGATGATAACACTGATTCGTGATGTGGGTGAAAAGCCTGCAAAACGTAATACGGCGTATGATATTTTAGAGAGGTTTTGATGCGTAGGGAGTGGTTTCTACTGCACCTTTGTATATTCATTAAACAAAAGTCTGTATGCTGTCATTACATATAAAGGTGTGGTGGCAACCACACCCTACGGGAAATTTATGAAAAAACTACTTATTTTACTATTTATATTACAAGGAACAATTATGGCAGCAAGCCTTCACGAGATGATACTAAAAGATACCAAAGTACCTGTGATTTTTGAGGAAGAGAAGTATATTCCGATTGTCTCTTTGCAATTGGTTTTTAAAAATGCTGGACATTTGTCTAATACGATTGATGGTTTGGCTGATATGTCTGCAAAACTTCTGAATGAAGGTACAGCTAAAGAAGGGAGTGTGGGTTTTGCTACTAAGCTTGATGCGCATGCTGTAGATTTGCATGTTAGTGTAGGACGTGAGAGTTTTGTAGTAGAACTTTCAGCCTTAAAATCTGAATTTTCTTATGCAGTAGAGAGACTCATTGAATTACTCAAAGACCCTAACTATACTAAAGAGGCACTTGAACAGATAAAGTACCAAAAAATCGGTTGGCTCAAACAAAAAGAGAGTGACTTTGACTACATTGCAGCCTCAAAACTGCGTGCTACACTCTTTAAAGGTTCTAGCTTAGCAAAACCCTATGATGGTACAGTTGAGAGTATTAAAGGGTTGAAGCTTGATGATATTAAGACATTTATCACCACACACTTAGGGTATAACAATGCCATTGGTGTAGTAGGGGGTGATATTAGTGAAGAAGAGGCTCAAACGTACTTAACACAGATACTCATCCTCTTTCCTAAGGTGGCAACAAAAGAAGTAGAAAAGATTAAGGCATCTGATAAAAAAGAGACAGTCCTCATAGATGAAGATACAAAGCAAGCCTACATCTTTTTTGGGGCACCTTTTCATTTTGCATACAATGACAAAGAGCAATACAAAGCAAAAATCGCAGAGTATTTACTTGGTGGTGCAGGATTTGGTAGCCGTATGATGGAAGAGATACGTGTAAAACGTGGACTTACCTATGGTGTATATGCTTCTTTACGTCGTACGAAGTCAGTTTCTTATATGAGTGGTTACCTTCAGACAAAACTCTCTACTCAAGATGAAGCCAAAGACCTTATACAGTCCGTAGTAGATGCATTTGTCAAAGATGGTATCACACAAAAAGAGCTGGATGATACCAAGAAGTTTTTACTTGGTTCAGAACCTCTACGCACAGAGACACTTTCCCAAAGACTAGGACGTGCATACAATGACTATTACTATGACCGTCCACTTGACTTTGCAAAACAACAATTAGATAAGATAGAATCCGTAACACTTGAAGAGATGAATACCTTTATAAAAGCACATAAAGAACTTTCAGATATTACCTTTAGTATTGTGACAAAGAAAGAGGAGAAAAAATAAAAAATATGTCAATCTGACATATTTTTTATCATATTCAAAAAGCTTCGTTATAATTTACCTATCTAAAACATAGGAAGCCTGTATGGAAGAAGCAAAACAACTTTTTAAAAAACTCAAAATCCATACACTGCTTGACCTTGCACTTATCATCCCTACTTCTTACAATGACACCACTCTCACACTCAAACCAGAACTAGGAAAAATAAATACACTAGAAGCAAAAGTTGTAGATAGTTCTATTTATGCAGGGAAGTTGCGTGTGACATTTAACCTAACACAGTCAGGGCGTAGGCTCTCTTCTACCTTTTTTAGGGTGACTCCTTACCATCATAAACTTTTTGAAGTAGGCTCTAGCCATGTGATACAAGGTAAACTTGAAGAGTATAAGGGCTACTGGCAAATGTCACAACCCAAGTCCATTAAGCAGATAGGCAAGATTACCCCTAAGTACAAAACGGTACTAAAAGAGAGTGAGATAAGTGCGCTTATAGAAGTTTATGTTTCAGAACAAAACCTCTATAACGAAGGGTTAGACTCTAAAGAGGTGGCAGCACTCATGCATATTCATTTTCCAAAGTCTATGGAAGAGGTGTATGATAATGGAAGTTTTAAACCTGAGTTTGTGCAGGTACTCAAGTTTGTAGAAGCCTATAACCATCTAAAAAAATTAAGAGGCAAACGTGCAGACTTTCCTGCTTTACGTGCATTGACGGGAGACATCACTCCTTTTGTAAACAATTTACCTTTTACACTTACCTCAGAGCAGCAAGCAGTCATTGCAGATATTCAAAAAGATTTATCTACAGATGAAAAGGCAGCCAAGCGTATGGTGGTGGGTGATGTAGGTTCGGGTAAGACCATGGTAATCTTGGCTTCAGTGATGATGGCTTTGCCTCACAAAAGCATACTCATGGCACCGACATCACTGCTTGCGTTGCAACTTTATGAAGAGGCATCTAAACATTTGCCAAAGTCTGTGAATATTGCATTGGTCATGCAAGGTAAAGATGAGGGAGACTACCAAGAGGCAGATTTTATCATAGGTACCCATGCTTTGCTTTATAAAGATGATTTACCCGAAGCCTCTTTAGTGATGATAGATGAACAACATCGCTTTGGGACAAAGCAACGGGCAAGTTTGGAGGCATTGGTAAGTACAGGTGAACGTAAACCACACTATTTGCAGTTCTCGGCAACACCTATTCCACGCACCCAAGCCATGATGGAGTCAGAGCTTTTGGATGTCTCTCTCATTACCACCACACCCTTTGATAGAGAGGTGTTAACGCAGACCATCACTAAGCCAGACTTCCCAGACTTGCTTACACATATTAAAGAAGAGATAGCACAAGAGCATCAAGTGCTCATCATTTATCCTTTGGTAGAGGAGAGTACAGAAGTACCCTATCAGTCATTAGATGAAAGTAGAGGGTTTTGGGAGAGTAAGTTTGACAATGTCTATGTCACTCACGGAAAAGACAAGCAAAAAGAAGAGGTACTTTTAGAGTTTAGAGAAAAAGGAGACATTCTTTTAGCTACGACTGTGGTAGAAGTAGGTATCTCCCTGCCAAGACTTACTCTCATAGTTATAGTAGGTGCAGAACGGCTAGGATTGGCTACACTACATCAACTTAGAGGAAGAGTAGGGCGTAACGGTTTAAAGAGTTGGTGCTACCTCTATAGTAACTTTAAAGCCTCAGAACGCCTCACTCAGTTCTGTCAAACGACTAATGGCTTTGATATTGCCAAATTGGACTTGAAATTTAGAGACTCTGGAGATATACTTGATGGTACTATACAAAGTGGTCAAAAGTTTAAATGGTTAGATATGGGGGAGGATGAAGAGGTGGTTGCCTATGCAAAAGAACGGGTCAAAATAACCCCTTCTTTGTAATTAATTAAATTTATACTTTAGGCTAATGGTCGAGCGAATATCATTCTTTTCAATGTTCTGATAGGGTGTCTTGTTGTATTCGTGCTTGATGTCAAAGGACAAACCTACATGTGTGGTAAGTGCAGTATTGAGTTGCAATATTTGAAATATCCTCAAATCAGCAATATCATCTGCTGTTACCTGATAAAAGCCAAGATAGGTTATATTGAAGTGTTCATTGATATTATGAGACATAGAGATGTAACTATTGATTTTGGTTTGTTTGTAGATAGGATTGAATTCTGATACAGCCTCAGGCTCTAAATAAGAATAAAATAGTCCAAGACCAACATAAAATTTGTCAAAAGGAAGATTGATTTTACGTCTAATGTTTGCACCTGCTAGGTTTCTCTTTTTGATATCTTGAAATTCATTAAATTCACTTTGCAGAAAAAATTCATAATCATATGCAGTATCTGCTATGGCATGTACATAACGAAGGTGTGCTAGTCCATCATTAGTATTTTTATCTTTATTAACTTCTCCATAGTGATAGGCAGCAATAAGATAGGTAAGCCATTCTTCTCCATTGTATTGACCTTTTATGGCTAAACCTGCAGATTTTGTATCTGTGTTTCCTGCACTTATATTTGCACTTAGTGCTATCTCAGCATCTAATTTTTCTTTTTCACCTATTTCAGGAGGGTCAAGACTGATAAAACTATAGACAAGCGAAGTAAGAAGTAAAGAGGTAGATAGTATTCTTAGAAACATACGTTTAGACCTTTTATATGGGTATATAAAATAGTACTGTAATTATATTGAAAGGTGAGGTATAAAAAAGAGGGAGGATAGATTTCCCACCAAGGCGGTGGGAAGAAAACGATTAATAGAGTCCGAATTTACCATCGGCTCTTTTGTATATGACTCTCATGATACCATCATGATCATTAAATACGGTGAATTGTCTTTTTTTCTCTGCTCTGAGTGCTTCAATGGCTTCATCAAAATCGAGTGGTTTATGAAGTTCTAAATCCATAGGAACAATCTCTGGCTCTTCTGTCTGCTCAACATAGTCAAGTTGCTCCAATACTGCTTCTGCTTCTGAACCCAAATCTTTAAAAGAAGTAATGCGATGCCCTTTGATTTTATCTGCATGGCGTCTGAGTGCTTTTTTAACTCTCTCTATCGCTAAGTCAATCGCGGCATACACATCTTTATCATTCTGCGTGATTACAATCGTGTTTTTATCTTTTAGATTGACGATAAATTCTACCGTAAATCCTTTTTTTTCACTTTTTGAAATAACTGTATTTGCTGTGGTAATGTCAAGATTATACTTGTCCAACACATCTACGGCTGCTTCTACATAATTTTTGATTGGTTCTGTTAATTCAAAATGTCTACCTGTAATACTACGTTTCATGAAATATCCTTTAGTTATAAGATATGAGTAAATCGCTTACTCATTCTTAATTGTAACTTAAGATACTTAATGAAGGGTAAATAGGTATAGAATTATGAAGCATCTTGCCCTACGATTTGTGCATAGCCTGTTTCTCTTCTTATCTGTATGACTATGTCACTATCAAAAATGGGAGATTGAAATGTAAGTATACAATCAGTGTTAACATAGGTTTTTAAGTCATTTGCATCTATATCTATGCCTCTATGTGGACGTCCAAGGTTATCGAATGCTATATGTACTGTGCTCAATACTGTGTTTGCAGGATTAGCACATCCTGTAAGTACTATGCTGTCAATACCATATTTATCAGCCAAAAAGACATTTGGGCTATCATTTGAATCGATGTTTGCATCGGTACCATCCATACGTTTTCCATTGGCAGGGTCTCTAGCTATTTCACTTGTGTCTGCATTTCCTCCGGCATCTATATCTGAATAGACGGTATAGGTATAGAGTGTATTGGAAAAACGTATCCTCCATAATTTTCTATGACAAAATGGATTGTTAAATTCGTGTTTATCATCGTTTAGTGCCAATCGTTGAGTGTAACGAATAGCAGAGAGTATGTTGTCCGCTGCTTCTTGTCTTATGTCTCTGTCTAGCCTAGGTAGTGCAAGTGCAGCTAAAATACCTAATACTACTATGACAAAGACTAGTTCTAGCATGGTAAAGGCAGGTTTTGTATGTTTGTTAAAATTCATCATATTTTTTGTAAAGTCCTTTTATGATAGCTTATATTTTGATTATCAGGATTATCAAGATCCTTATAGGTAATATAGACATCCAGTATAATATTTAATGATGATCCAGGTGTTATGGCAGCATCACTTAAGATTCTGCTACAACCGTTTACGTCATTTAGTGGTACTACATCATTATTCCCGTTACTGATATAGGCTATCTCCACCTTTGCATTATAGCCTCCATTGCTAAAGAGGTTAAATATATCGTTACTTGTAATGGTATTGATGCATTGCCCTGAGCCAGCTCTGTCATTTGACATGACTGCCATGATGGCGTACTCTGTGTAACTTTTGGCTAGGAGCATGGACTGTTCTCTTTGGAACTGTGCTGTGGTCTCTTTTGTGATTTTACCAGCAGTACTCATAACCATAATACCCACAGCAGACATAATAACAATCATCATAAAAATAGCAGTCACCATAGAAAATGCTTTTCTTTGTTTTTGAAATTTCATTAGAATACCGCCTTTTCTTTACAAATGGTGATATTATAGTCTTCGCCTATCTCTTCACGTGAACAGATTTTAAAACGTACTGTCTGCCCATCACCTCTAAACTTGAAGGTAGTAACATTTCTAAGGAGTAGTTCACTTTTATGATTTGCAATATTTGTGCCTACTGTAGGCATAAAGTCATAGTACAACCAAAGGTTATTATTTGCATCTGCATGTAGAGCATAGGATGTCCATGCAAGTTTGTAGTGTTCAGATATATTAGTAACATTAGAATCTAATGTTATGGTATTAGCTGTAACGCTACTTATACCCCTTCTTTGGAGTACATTCGCAGCTTTATAAAAAATAGCAGAGCTACCTATAGTTCCACCAAGGTTTGTAATGATGGCACTTGTTAAAGTTAGGTCAGAACCAGGTGTTGAAATAACTGCAGCACCTAAAGGTGAATTATCTACATCAACAAAACCACTCCAACCAGGTAAAAATGGAGATACTGCAGGGCTTGGTGTAGCATTAAAACTATCTATATCTGCACCTACCCATTGGAGTATCGTAGGGTTATCTGCTCTTGGTATATTAATATCGGAGACATCTGCACTTGTAAGACCATTTCTTCTCATTACGGTACCTGGTATAGCTCTTGCGAGCCTGTTTGCTATTTGTGTGGCAGCTAGTTCAGTTTTGAGTGAAGCTCTGTGTTGGGCACGTTGAACAATGTAACTTTCATAGGTATTGGCAATAATCTCTGCACCTATAGAAGAGACGATACCAAGTATAATAATAACAAAAATAAGTTCTAACATGGAAAATGCTTTTTTGAATGTGTATATGCTGTTTTGTTTCATCTGTTATCTCTCTTCCAATGTATAGCTTCCGATATTGCAAGAGAATGCTTGGAGCGTAATGGTCTTGTCTAGTTCTCCAGGTTGTCCAGCTGCAGAGCTAAGGGTGACTGCTATGTTTTTGATATTTGTTGAGCCGGTAGGAGTAGTAGGATCAGTTAGATTTAGGTCAAAATTTAAATTTGCATTGTCATAAGTAGTGGGTGTAGTCGGTCCATCACCAATGTAGTTGACCACTTTTGCAATGGTAACATCACCAGTTTTTTGAATATAGTCACTGGCTCCTCCAGCTCCTTCAAGTTTTAGGTTAGCTGTATTACCATGAAAATCGTCTATATCATCAATGCTCCCACCTTCACCATTGCCAAGGAATTGTCGTTGCGTTGCATTGTGTTCATTACCTGCGGTATCTATAAATACACGAGAACTAGATGCAGGTGTACCTCTGCGTCTAGTGGGAGTGGCGACTGGTAGTTGTGCATTTAATGCAGGATTTCATGGATTGGTTGTTAAAATCATCTGTCCTAACGTAGGGTCAGCATTATTTTCATCCCATGCATAAGAGAGTATCATATTTAGTTGTGAAGCAACTTCGCTGATTCCTTCTTGTTGTATGGCAACAAAGCCACTTTTACTTGCAGTACTTACGAGCATAGGAGCAGACATCATGACTATACCCATGATGACTATGGCAAAGATGAGTTCTATCATCGCTATGGCAGGACGAAATAGTGTGTGTTTTATCATTAATTACCAACTTAACTTTTTAATCTTTTTTGTGTTTGCACTCGTGCCCACAACATGACCAGTGTCGCCTAGACCTGTCCAGTTAGAAGGAACTATACATTCAACTTGGTATAAAGGGTCTTTAAACATGAGCCAAGAGTTAGTAGCTGTTGCCAATTTAATATTGAGTACGCTTGCTGCAGTAGAACAGGTTACAGTTACATTTTTGTTCACCCCTTAATTAATGGTAGCATTAGGACTACTTGCACTAATGATAACCTGATTTGGATCGCTAGGATTTACTGCTGCTCCTGCAACAGCTGGATTAAGCTGTAAAGAGATATTCCCATCATTTAAGGTTTGGTCATGATCTTCTATAATCCACCATTGGCTTGGTGTGTCTGTGATAGTAACAAAAGGTCCTGCCTCCAAACACGTATCTGTTTGACAATAGATTAGTACTTGAATAGGTGTATTAATAGTTGTTGAGATAGTTACATCATCATAGTAGTCATTTCCTTTTTCAGATT
>VCAW01000093.1 GCA_013607775.1 Campylobacterota bacterium
TGGTGACATCAAAGAAGCTGCAGATAAACTGGCAGCTTTTTTGTCTAAACAAGGTGTCAAAGAGGGTGACAAAGTAGCCCTCTTTTTACGTAACTCTGCAGAGTTTATCTATGCTATTTTTGCGGTGTCTAAATTGGGTGCTGTACTTGTACCTGTGAACACTTTTTTAAAATCTGAAGAGTTAAGTTATATTCTTGAAGACAGTGGAAGTTCTGTACTTATTGCTTCTTCCATACATGACAAAGTGGTGAACAGTTCCAAGGCAAGTGAGCTCTGTAATTTCATCTTACGGGAAGGTGAAGAGGCAGTTCAAGGTGAAAAACATCTACATTTTGATGATGCAATGCAAGAGAGCAGTTCGGTGAAACATATTTCCAGAGTGCTAGATGATACAGCGGTGCTTGTATATACATCAGGTACTACAGGTAAACCAAAAGGTGCTATGTTGAGTAATAAAAATGTACTCTCCAATGCTGACTCAGGAAGACGTACTATTAATGTAAAACCAAGAGACAGAGGCATAGTCTTTTTACCAATGTTTCACTCGTTTACATTTTCTATTGGAGTCATGTTACCGCTCTACGTTGGAGCGAGTTTTGTCATCATTCAGTCAATACAGCCTTTTTCAAACATATTTAAACAGACATTGACAAAAAGGGTGACACTTTTCTTTGGTATCCCAGATGTCTATAATGCACTCTCTAAAGCAAAACTCCCTTGGTATTTTATGTGGTTTAACCGCATTCGTGCATTTATTTCAGGTGCAGCAGCACTCCAGCCTAAAACACTTGATGCTATGGCAAAGAAGTTTAAAGGGGCAACACTCCTTGAAGGGTATGGGCTTTCTGAAGCAAGTCCTGCTGTGTGTATGAACACCTTTAAGAAGCAAAAAGCAGGTTCTGTTGGTACAGCACTTTATGGCTATGAGATGAAGATAGTAGATGATGAGATGAGTGAAGTGCATCGTGGTACCATTGGAGATATTATTGTCAAAGGTGACAACATTATGCAAGGCTACCTTAACCGTCCTACAGCAACAGAAGAGACCATTGTCAATGGTTGGTTGATTACGGGTGACATGGGATATATGGATGATGAAGGTTTCTTGTTTATCGTTGACAGACGTAAAGACCTTATTATCTCCAAAGGAATCAATATCTATCCACGTGAGATAGAAGAAGTCATAGACGGCTTTTCTGATGTGGGTGCCTCTGCAGTTATCGGTATTATTGATGAGAAGAGTGGAGAAGTACCTGTGGTGTATATAGAACTTGCTGAAGATATTGAAAGACTTGATGAACAGAGTTTAAAAAAATATATGCGTGAACATCTTGCCAATTATAAAATACCTAAGCAGATACATGTGATAGCCGAACTTCCTAAAAATGCTACAGGAAAAGTACTTAAACGTGTACTGTAAAGAAAATCTAAAAGAAGAGGCGTAACATCACTGCTATATTGAATGGAAAGTTTATTGTAGACAATCAAATCGTTGAAGAGAAGATACTTCTTTTTGATGATAAGATTATTGACATTGTTGATGATATTGTTATCTCAGACAGTGATAATGTTGAGATTATTGATGCCAAAGGTGCTTATGTCAGTGCGGGGTTTATAGACCTCCATATACATGGCTCAGGTGGGTCAGATGTGATGGATGCAACACCTCAAGCACTTGAAATACTCTCCACCACTTTACCTAAAACGGGCACTACCTCTTTTCTTGCCACAACGATGACGATGTCAACACAAGATATTGACAATGCTTTACAAAATATTCAAAACAATGCCCATAGTGTTACAGGTGCAAAGATAGTAGGTGTACACCTTGAAGGTCCTTTTATCAATGCTTCCAAGCATGGGGCACAAGATAAAAACTATGTACAGTCTCCAAACTTTAAACTCATAGAAAAATACATCAATGAAGTGAAAATGATAACCCTTGCTCCTGAAGTAGAGGGCGCAGAAGATTTTGTAAAGCAGATGACAAAATCCTACCCCCACATCATACTTAGTGCCGGACATTCCAGTGCAAGTTATGAAGAGGCTAAGCAGAGTTTCAAATGGGGTGTTTCTCATGTAACACATCTGTTTAATGCCATGCCTGGCTATCATCACCGCGAGCCTGGACTTGTGGGTGCAGTATTTGAGAGTGATGTGACTTGTGACATCATTGCTGACTTGGTGCATACACATCCCAGCACACTTGCACTGACACACAAACTAAAAAGTGATAAGCTCGTACTTATTACCGATGCGATGCGCGCGGGGTGTATGAAGTGTGGGACTTATGATTTAGGTGGTAGAAAAGTGGAAGTCTCAGAGGGGAAAGCTTTACTTGAAGATGGCACCTTGGCAGGCTCCGTACTAAAGATGAACGAAGCCATGGCAAACATGGTGCAACATACTTCTATGACACATGTAGAGGTTGTCAATGCTGTGACAAAACTTCCCGCACAGATGATAGGTGTTAAAAAGGGTGAGCTCAAAAAAGGGTATGATGCAGACATAGTCATCTTTGATGAAAACTTTAGTATCATAGCAACCATCATAGATGGCAAGAGCAAGTATAAAAGGATGTAAGAGTGTTTGGATTTATGAAACGTAAAACAAGAGATGTTTTCTCTCCTGTAGATGGACAGATAGTGACACTTGAGCGTGTAGATGATGAGGTGTTTTCGCAGAAAATGGTAGGGGATGGTGTAGCAGTGATGCCTGTAAGCAACCAATTTACTGCACCTATTGATGGCGTGGTGACAAAGATATTTTCTACCAACCATGCCTATAGTATTAAAAGTGACAAAGACTTGGAGGTGATGGTACACATTGGACTGGAAACTGTCGCTTTAAATGGTGAAGGGTTTAACCGTATAGCCAAGGAAGGCGATGCAGTTAAAGTGGGTGATGTTATCATAGAAGCAGATTTGGCTTATATTAAAGAGCATGCCAAAGATATCATCACCCCTATTATTGTCAGTGATGAGAGTGATGTCAAAGAGATAGAAAAGAAATATGCCATCGTCAAAGAGGGCGATAAAATTATGGAGGTGAAATAATGCCACAGAGTGATAATGTGTACTATTATGTTGTGTATGGAATCATCTTGATTGCATTTATTGTAGTCTTAAAAAGTCCCAAAAAAAGTGTTAATGAAAAAAAGGATGAGGAAGAGAAGTAATACTTCGTTAATGCTCCTTTTGTATACTGTAGTATGATGAAGATATTATTACTTGAAGATGACCAGATATTATGTGCAAGCCTTAAAGAGTTTTTAGAACTAGAAGGGTATGTTGTAGATGTTGCGCACCGAGGTACAGAAGTGTTTGACCTTACGTTTACTCAGAAGTATGATCTCTATATATTAGATATCAATGTCCCTGATGTAGATGGCTTTGATGTGCTTAGAGAACTAAAAGATGCCGGAGATACAACACCTGCCATCTATATTACTGCACTAACTGACATTAACTCTATCTCTAAAGGTTTTGCGATAGGTGCAGATGACTACATCAAAAAACCTTTTAATCCTGAAGAGTTGGTGATACGTATAAAAAGTAAATACCAAAAAGAGGATGAATGTATCTATTATCGGGATCTATGTTACAATCCTTATATGAAAACAGTTGAAAAGAACACGCAACTCATAGCACTGGGAGAAGTACAACAAAACCTTTTGCATGCATTGATGATGAATCAAAATAAAATCGTAGAGAGTTTTACCTTGATGGAGTGTTTGGAAAATCCAAGTGCAAATGCATTACGTGTCAATATAGCAAAACTCAAAAATAAATTAGACATAGAGATAAAAAATATTAGAGGACAAGGGTATATGATTGAAAAGGTATGAACTAGAGTCATTTCTTAAAAGTTTTTTCATTTTTTTCATTCTTCTGGAGATACTACTAGCCATAAATTTCTGGCACGAGTATCAGGTAAAGAAGGTGGAAATAGAAGAGAAAATTCATGTAGAAATGAAGCTATGTGCCTATACCATTCAGTGTGACGGACTACAGACAGACTTTGTCGATAAAGATAAAGAAGAAAATATTCTCTATAAAAGTGGTGATTTTTACAGTTATTTTCAAGTACCAACGGTAGATAAGTACTTAATGAAAGTGAGTTATCCAAGAGCAAAATATCTACAAAGAGTGACTAGATTGGGCAAGATGATAGAGTATAAATTTATGCTTTATTCGCTGTTTGCAGCACTTGTCTCTTTGCTCTTTGCTATTTATGCTTTGACCCCTTTAAGAAAAGCACTCCACCTTAACGAAGAGTTTGTTAAAGATATTTTACACGATTTTAATACCCCGATATCATCTATGAAAATAAACCTATCTCTTTTTCGAAGAGAGATAGGAGAAAATCAAAAAATCCAAAGATTGGAAAACAATATTGAGAGTATATTGGCACTGCAAAATAATTTGCAAGTGTTTTTAAAAGACATTCCCACCCAAACGGAAGACTTTTCCTTGGATGCATTACTTGATAATCGTATAGGGTATTTTATGACGCTCTATCCAGACATCACATACCAGAGTGAGATTCAAAATGTAACATTGAAATGCAATAAAGATGCCTTTACTCGGATTTTGGATAATCTACTCTCCAATGCCGGAAAATATAACAAAGCACAAGGCAGAGTACTTATCGCTGTAAATGATAATATTTTATCTATTGCTGATACAGGAAAAGGGATTAAACATCCACAAAAATTTTTTAGACGCTACTATAAAGAGCAAGACAGAGGGATTGGGATTGGTTTACATATCGTGCAAAAGTTATGTACTGAGTTGGGTATTGGCATTAAAGTGGAGAGTAACTTACAAAAAGGGACAACAGTTTTTTTAGATATTTCTAGTTTAGTAGAATCAGCCTAACTTACTGCTGTGCCTCTTTCATAAGTTCTAAAATACGTTTTTTGTATCTAGGGTTTTTGTTGGTTTTATAACTTGAAATAAGTTCTTCCAACGAACCATCTTTGAGCATTTTTTCATCTTTTAAGGTTGTGTATCTTTGCGTGAGTTGTGTATATTGGTTAAAGGTGAGACTGTTCTTGGTTTTATTGTCATTTAAATAGCTTTCTAACTCATGGTATGATGCCTCTTGTGCATAGTAGTCAAAGGATGCATTTTCAGGTATAACGCTAGGAGAGATTGTCTCTTCAGGTATCTCTTTTGCAAGTGCTTCTTGTACTTTAATCTCTTCCTCCTGGGCATCGTTGTTTTTACCCTCAGGTGTATGTAGATGCAGTTTGTCTGCTATGAGGTCAAGTTGTTCTCTCTCTTCTTCGCTTGAGGCTTTTTTCTGATAGGTTTTAAAATAGTTGTCTATCAATACATGCGGAAGTTGTGTTTTTATCTTTACTATGCTGCTTGCATCATAAGTGCGTATAGCTTTTTGATACTTCTCTTGTAATGCGCTATAATCTTTTATCTCAATAAGGAGTGTTTTAATCCCTTTATATTTACGCAGACCTACTTTAGAAGTGGCTCCCACAGCATGAGGAGAGCTTAAGAGATACCCTTGTTTTTTAAGTGCTTTTTGAATGTGTGTATAGGGAGCATGTTTTTGTGCCTTAAAGCTCATGTGCGGTGCTTCCGGATGGTAGAGACTGTAGAGAATATAGTTGTCATAACGATGTAAAAGTACAGCCAGATCTTTTTTCTCTTTGTTATAAAAGTAAAGATACTTTTGATTGTTTTTAATAGGTTTGAGCTGGGTACGTGTAAAGTATGCACGGTATTGTGCATAAGATGAATTTTTTTAACTACCTGTACTTTATCGACTTCTCCCAAGGCTATCAAGCTGTCTAACGAGCAGCTATTTAAGAGGAATAAGAGTGAAAGTAGTAGTGCTTTTTGCATCAAAGTAAACCTTTAGTGAATATTGCTACAGTATAGCAATATATGGTAAAAAATTCAAGGTTAGATTTAAGACTTCAGTGCTTCTTTAATACGTTCAGCCACCCCTTCTGCTTTGGTACCCAAAATAATCTGTATACTCTTTTTATCGGGGCGTATGACACCTTTGGCACCGAGTGCCATAAAAGCTTCATCACTAAGCTTGCTGCTGTCAAGTACTGACATACGTAATCGTGTGATGCAGGCATCGGTATTTATGATGTTCTCTTTGCCTCCAAGAGCTGTGATGAATGAGAGTGCTTCATTGTTGACTTCACAACCATCAGGCTCATCTATCATCTCTTCAAAAATATTGAGTTTGAAGTATTTGATGGTGTAGTAGGAAGCTACAAAATAGATGAGTGCAAATACTACACCAAGAGGTAAGATGAGCAGAGGGTTGGTAGCAAGTTTATAGTTAATCACATAGTCAATAAACCCTGCCGAAAAGCCAAACCCTGCATGGATGTCCAACATCTGTGCTGCTGCCAGTGCAAGACCTGTTAAAAGTGCATGTACGACAAAGAGCAGTGGTGCTACAAATAGAAAAAGAAACTCTAAAGGTTCTGTAATCCCTGTAAGAAAAGAGGTAAATGCCACACCTAAAAGTACAGCACCTACACGTTTACGTGCAGCTTTAGGTGTGTTAAGGTAGATAGCATACGCCATGGCAGGCAGACCAAACATCATGACTACATAAAATCCAGACATGTAGATGCCTGCGGTTTTATCTCCTGCAAAGAAACGGTGTAAGTCTCCATTGGCAACTACTTCTACCCCATCTTTGAGGTAGGTGTAGTCTCCCAGTTGAAACCAAAAGACTGAGTTTAAAATGTGGTGAAGTCCCAGAGGGATAAGCAGACGATTGAGCACTCCATAGATGAAAGTACCTACTTCCCCTAGTCCTATGATTGCATTGGAAAATGCATCGATGCCAGACTGTGCATAGTGCCAAAAATACCCAGCAAGTACCCCCACACCAATGGCGGAGATGGCAGTGATGATAGGGACAAAGCGTTTACCCCCAAAGAACCCTAAAAACTCAGGAAGTTTAATGTCATAAAAACGGTTATACAGTGTCCCAGCAAGCACCCCAATGATGATACCCACAAAGACACCCATATTGACATCTTTGTCAATACTGATGTAAACAGCTTTGGCTATGAGTACCCCTATAGCTCCAGCTAGGGCTGCTGCTCCGTCATTGTTTTTGGCAAGTCCATAGGCGATACCGATACCAAAGAGTAAGTCAAGATGGGAAAATATAGCATCCCCCGCATTTTTCATAATGAGCGCTACTTGTCCATCGATAAAAGGAATGTCTCCAAAGCCTAATCGTAAGAGCAGTGCTGCTACAGGAAGCACAGCAATAGGCGTCATTAACGCCTTTCCTATTTTTTGTAGTAAGTTAAACATGACGTATGGTTTCCTTGGTTTGGGCTATACTTTTGGGACTGACAGAAAGTGTGGTGAGTCCTAAGTTGACTAATCTTTCTATGGCATCAGCATTGCCTGCGAGTTCGCCACAGATGCTTACAGGTTTTGTGGCTTTAGTGACAATACTCTTTAGCGCAGAAAAGACAACAGGGGAGAGTTCATCTGCTTGAAGTAGTGGATGGGTGCGTTCTATAGCAAAGAGATACTGCGTGAGGTCATTTGTGCCTATGGAGTAGAAGTCTACTACTTCATTGAACGCTTCTATCAGAAAAAGTACAGAGGGTACTTCTATCATGATGCCAAAGTCTATGTGTGAGATGTCGAGTTGATGTTTTTGTGCAACAGTGTGTGCGAAACTTTTTGCTTTTGTAAACTCTTCTACACTTGACACTATGGGAAACATGATTTTAATTTTTTTACCCTCTGAAGCTAAGAAAATAGCATGGAGTTGCTCTTCCATAATTTCAGGATGTGTCCTGAAAAGTCGTACACCACGCACTCCTAAAAACGGGTTTCTCTCTAGTGGAATGTTGATATAAGGCAACGCCTTGTCTCCACCCACGTCAAGTGTACGTACGGTAATGTCATCAAAGTTGTCAAATATCTCTTTAAAGGCATCGGTTTGTGCTTGTAAGCTAGGTTTGACAGACTTGAACAAAAACTCAGAACGTAAAAGCCCTATGCCCTCAGCACCCTCTTCTTTGGCGAGTTTGGCACTAAAAACATCCCCTACATTGGCAAATACTTTAATGTGTTGTCCTTGTGTAGTCAACGCATTGTCAAAACGTTTGGAGGCAGAGTGTGCTTTTTTTGTATTGTGTTGTTTTTGGAGTTGTTGGGCTTTTTTCTTGTCTGTTTCATGGGGAGAAAGTACCACCACACCTCCGAAACTGTCTAGAAGTATCTCTTTGTTTAAAGGTATTTCACTTATATCAGCTATGAGTGAGGCGATGCCAGAAGCACGTAGGAGTATGGCAGTATGAGAGTTGATAGAAGTCTCTTTAAGTATGACCCCTTGTATCTCTGTGTTTGCAAGCATTGCTATCTCACTAGGAAGTAAATCATCTGCAAGAAGTATAAAAGCATCTTTAGGAAAAGTGACTTTCACTTCTAAGCCCAAAGCTTTTTTAACCTGTTGTAAAATGTCCTGATAGTCTACTATTTTTGCAGAGAGTTTTGTACCTTGTAGTGCGTCTATCTCTTTGTGAATATTTTGTTCTAAAGTCTCTAGTGAGGTGCTCTTTTCTTCCAGTGAAGTAAGTAAGGCTTTTTGTGCCAGTGCAATGTCTGTATCTTGAGCTTCAAGTGATTTGTGTGTCTGGGCAATAGCTTCGTTAAAACTTAGTGTATTGTCGTGTTGTATCTCTTCTGTTTTGTAACGATACGCAGAAGTGATAGCCACCCCTTTAGAGATGATGTCTCCCTCTAATACTTCTCCAATATAAGAGGCACTTTCCTTTTCTATTGCCACGACTTCTTTGTCATCTTGCATAAGGGTATTAAAAAGTGTTTGTAATGACTGAAGTGCTTTCTCTGCTTCTTTGCCTTGCGTTGTGAGTTTGAAGGTATCTTCTTTCTCCAAAGAGAGTGAAAGCAGGGTGTTTACTTTTTTTGCATCGACAGTTTTTCCATGAAGAGTTGCTTCCACACTACACGCAAAAGACTTCGCTTCATTGACAAACTGCGCCACAGGACGCAAGTGAAATCCGTTGGATGAGGTCACGGTAAGTTGTATTGACAATGGTTTGGAAAATAGGTTTTTAAAAAGTTGCATAATCTTCTTTGTTTTTTAGTAACAAAGTATAGCAAAATATCTTTATCTAAGACTTCTTAACACTCTTGGGCTATACTTTGGGTATCTAAACTAGAAAATAGTATAAGAAGGATGAAATGTGAAAGTGTTAATTTTATTAGTGATGATGGTTACTATGAGTATGGCTGTTGATGGAGGTCCTGGACTGGTTATAGGCTATACCATCTCAATAGTAGGAGTGGTTTTACTAGTAGTTATAGCACAGACAATTTCAATGCAAATGCTATTAGGGTATAACAAGCGAGAGTCTAAAACATTTTGGACACTCTTTTGGCAGATTTTCGTTGCATTGTTTATATCTATTGGACTAGGAAATATTGTTGGGCAGATACTGCAAAATAGTGTGCTACCATCTTCTTATATGTTTAGTTTATTTGTACTTTCAATAAGTATCTTTTTAGCAGGAATGGTTTCAAAATTTATTAAAGATAAAGAAGGAAAACCTATAGGGTTTATTATTGGGACATTAAGTACACTTTTAAGCATGGTAACTATTACGGCGATAGTTTTATCTTTTTCAATGAAGTATTAGAATTTATATCACATTAGTATTGATGTAATTAAATAAGTGGGCTAGTCGGTTAACTCCTCCTCTGTTATAATATGGTATGA
>VCAW01000094.1 GCA_013607775.1 Campylobacterota bacterium
ATCACAACAGAGTGTCTGCAGATGGATTAAAAGCTTTTTAAAGCCTGTTTTATCGGGCAAATTGAATTTAGTGAAGTTGCTAATAATATTTTTAATAGCTTTAGATTTAATATGGATAAAAAACTTCCTGATATATTACCAGATGTAAGAAATATTTTAGATTCTATTTCTGTGAATATAAATGCATCAAATAGTGAAGATTGGAAAAATGCAATTACTAGTTGTAGACGTTTATTAAAGGAACTTGCAAATACATTATATCCAGCTATGAAAAATAAAAAAAGTAATGTTAAGTTGGATGAACAAGCATATATTAATAGATTAACTGAGTATGTAAAAGGTAAGTCGGGTAGTAAAACATATAGTACATTAATTGATACACATTTAGAATTTTTTCATAAAAGAAGTATGGCAGTATTTGATACCACAAATAAAGGTACACATCAAAATATTAGTCATGAAGATGCAAAACGATTTGTAATATATACTTATTTGCTAATTGGTGATATTATTTCATTATAAAATTTACAATAGGAACAAAAATGACCCTAGAACAACTACAACAAACCATAAGAGAAGAGATAGGGGTACTGCTGTACTTCTCTGGAGAGAACTGTAATGTCTGTCATGCTTTACGCCCTAAGTTTAAAGAAGTGTTTGACAAAGAGTTTCCACAACTGAAACAGATATATTTGGATGCACATGAGAATCCTCTTATCTCTGCAAATTACTCGGTATTTTCAGTACCTACGATGATAGTCTTTATGGATGGCAGAGAGTTTGCACGTGAGGGTAGGGCAGTGAGTTTACATCAGCTTACAGAACAGCTTAAACGTCCGTATGGGATGATGACGGAATAATTTTTATTATTGTTGTGTAATAATAGAAATATTCTCAAAGCCTTTAGACTTCAAAATATCAATCACTGAGATAAAATACTCAAATGCTGAAGCCTTGTCCATATGTAACGAGACCAAGTCTTTCTTAGGGTCAAGTTTAAGTAGTTTTGCTTTGATAGCATCAAGTGGTAGCTCTTCTTTGTCGTAGAAGTATTTCCCCTCTTTGTCTATGGCGATGTGTATAGACTTCTTCTCTTCAGCTTTTTTAGAACTGGCAGTAGGTAGGTCTACTTTTATCGTTTGGTTTTTTACAAAGGTAGACGTTGCTAAAATAATAACAAGTAGTACCAAAACAATATCGATGAATGGTACGACATTCATCTTGTCAAAGCGTTCGCGTCTCATACCTTACTTCTCATCCTGCATGATTTCCCACTTAGAAAGGAGTACATCTACTTTCGTAAGTAAAGCATTGTAAAGAACCGTTGCAGGAATGGCTACTACTAGACCCGCTGCTGTGGCTTTAAGTGCAAGAGCCAAGTGCTTCATAATCTCCCCTGGGTCTATAGTATCTTGCTGGTCACCTATGATGTAAAATGTTAATATTATGGCAAGAACCGTACCTAGTAGTCCGATATATGGAGCATTTGAACCGATACTTGCAAGCGTACCAAGACGTTTGGAAAGGTCTATCTCAAGGGCGAGTTTATGGTTGTATGTGCTGATGTCAATGGAACGATAATAGAGGATACGCTCTATAGCATACGCAAAAGTGATAAAACTCAAAAATATAAGTAGTCCAATGACTCCATAATCTACGATATCTTTTAGCTGTTCAATAGGCATTTAATTTCCTGATAATAAATTGGATAGATTATATTCTAAGTATGTTAAGAGAACGTTAATGAGACAATCTGTTAAAAAATAGGAAATAAGCCACTTTTACTATTTTATTATGTTAATCAAAAAAGTTTAAAATTGTAAAAAATCCAAATAAAAGGCTCTAGAAGCGATTTTGAGCGTTTTTTAAGTGATTTTACACCTTGCATAAGATAAAATCTTCTAACTTTGTTTAATAAGGAAGAGAATTGTCAGATTTATTTGAAAATAACGATAATACACAAGAGATACTCATCGAAGACAGTATGCAGTCAAGTTACCTTGCCTACTCTATGTCAGTCATCGTGGGGCGTGCCCTTCCAGATGCACGTGATGGGCTTAAACCTGTACACAGAAGAATTCTTTATGCGATGGAAGATTTACACCTCTCACACAGAAGTCCTTACAAGAAATCGGCGCGTATCGTCGGGGATGTCATCGGTAAGTATCACCCACATGGTGATAACTCTGTATATGATGCACTTGTTCGTATGGCACAGGACTTTTCTATGCAGGCACCGCTTGTAGATGGACAAGGAAACTTCGGTTCTGTCGATGGTGACAATGCAGCGGCGATGAGATATACTGAAGCACGTATGACCAAGATAGCAGAAGAACTACTCTCTGACCTTGACAAAGACACAGTAGACTTCGTACCAAACTACGATGACTCTATGTCTGAGCCAGATGTATTGCCTGCACGTGTACCAAACTTGTTACTTAACGGTTCAAGTGGTATCGCAGTTGGTATGGCTACAAACATTCCTCCTCATAGACTTGAAGAGCTTGTAGAGGCTCTGGTATTACGTATTGATAATCCAGAGTCAACCATAGAAGATATGATGGCTATAGTCAAAGGTCCTGATTTTCCAACGGGTGGGATTATCTTTGGTAAAAAAGGTATTACTGATGCTTACACAACTGGACGTGGACGTATCAAAGTACGTGCTAAGACGCACATAGAAGAGACAAAGACAAAAGAGATCATCATTATCGATGAGCTTCCTTTCCAAGTGAACAAGTCTAGACTTATTGAAAATATTGCGCAGTTGGTACGTGACAAGCACATTGAAGGTATCTCAGAGATACGTGATGAATCTGACCGTGAAGGTATGAGAGTGGTCATCGAGCTTAAGCGTGATGCAATGTCTGAGATAGTGGTAAACAACCTCTTTAAACAGACACAAATGCAGGTGACCTTTGGTATCATCATGCTTGCTATCAACAATAAAGAGCCAAAAGTATTTAACTTGATGGAACTTTTTGATATCTTCTTAAAACACAGAAAAACAGTTGTTATTAGAAGAACCATTTTTGATCTTGAAAAAGCAAGAGCCAGAGCACACATTTTAGAGGGTCTTAAAATCGCTGTAGACAACATCGATGAGGTGATTAAGATTATCCGGGCTTCTTCAGATGATGCAGATGCCTCTGAAAATTTGATGGCACGTTTTAAACTCTCCGAGATTCAGACTAAAGCTATCTTGGAGATGAGACTTAGACGTCTTACGGGTCTTGCGATTGAGAAGATTGAGACTGAGTTGGCAGAGTTACTCAAACTTATTGCTGAACTTGAAGGTATCTTGAAGAGTGAAGATAAAATCAATATTATTATCCGTGAAGAACTTGTAGAAATGGGTGATAAGTTTAGCATCCCTAGACGTACAGAGATTGTTGATGATTATGATGATATTGATATCGAAGATCTCATTCCAAATGAGCCTATGGTTGTGACTATCACACATAGAGGGTACATTAAACGTGTACCTGTAAAACAGTATGAGAAACAGCATCGTGGTGGTAAAGGTAAAACAGCCGTAACGACGTATGATGATGACTTCATTGAGAGCTTCTTTACATCAAATACCCACGATACACTTATGTTTGTTACAGACCGTGGACAGCTCTACTGGCTGAAAGTGTACAGAATCCCAGAAGGGTCTCGTACAGCTAAAGGTAAGGCAGTAGTAAATCTTATCAATCTTCAAAAAGATGAGAAGATTATGGCTATCATCCCAACGACTGACTTTGAAGATGATAAAGGGCTTGTGTTCTTTACTAAAAATGGTATCGTAAAACGTACGAACCTCTCTGAATACTCAAACATTAGAAGTAATGGGGTAAGAGCGATTAACCTAGATGAAGATGATGAAATAGTCTCAGCTAGTATTGTGAAGCCAGATACAAAATGGCTCTTTGTAGCAACGAAAAAAGGTCTTTGTATTAGATTTAAAGTTGAAGATGCGAGAGAGATTGGTAGAGTTGCACGTGGTGTTACGGCTATTAAGTTTAAAATAGAAAATGATTATGTATGTGGTGCCATTACTATAGAAGATGAGGAAGATGAGTTACTTATGCTTTCTGAAAAAGGGCTTGGTAAACGTACTTCAGCTTCAGAGTACCGTGAACAAAACCGTGCAGGAAAAGGTGTTATCTCTATGAAACTGACACCTAAAACGGGTGATGTAGTAGGTGTAGTTGCTGTAGCAGAAGATAAAGACTTGATGTGTTTAACTTCAGTAGGTAAGATGATACGTGTTGATATGGAACAAATCCGTAAAGCAGGGCGTAATACTTCTGGTGTTAAAGTAGTTACAGTAGAGAAAAAAGATATCGTAGTTTCTATGGCAAAATGTCAAAAAGAAGAGAAACCTGAAGATGAAACTAGTGATGATGAAGGTGCTGAATAAACACCAACAAACAATGATGGAACATTAGGATTAGAATAGAAAATGAATACATATAATATAGCAGTAGTCGGTGCCTCTGGTGCCGTAGGTGAAGAACTATTTAGAGTTTTGGAAGAAGTAGAATTTCCCATAGGAAATCTTTTACCACTTGCCAGTGCAAAGAGCGTAGGCGTTGAAATAGAATGCCAAGGTAAAAGTTATAAGATACAAGAACTTACAGAAGATGTTTTTGTAGATAAGCAAATAGATATAGCATTTTTTTCAGCTGGTGGAAGTATCTCTGCAAAGTTTGCAAAATATGCGGTAGAGTCTGGCGCAGTGGTCATAGACAATACTTCACACTTTCGCATGGACCCAAAGATACCTTTGGTTGTGCCTGAAGTAAACCCTGAAGATATAGAAGAGTGGGAAGAGACGGGTATCATCGCTAACCCTAACTGTTCGACGATTCAGATGGTACAACTATTGAAGCCTTTACATGACCTTTATGGTATAAAAAGAGTAGATGTGAGTACGTACCAAGCAGTATCAGGTGCTGGTAAAGTAGGTATGGAAGAACTTGTAAAGCAAATGCAGTCATTTTTTGAGTTTAAGCTAGACGAAGCAAAAGTAGAAGCTTTCGCACACCAAATAGCACTCAATGTCATCCCTCACATCGATGTACCACAAGAGAATGGGTACACCAAAGAAGAGATGAAAATGGTAAATGAAACCAACAAAATCATGCATAGTGACTTTGCAGTAAGTGCTACCTGTGTACGTGTGCCGGTACTTCGCTCTCACTCTGAGTCCATTACTATTACTTTTGAAGATGGTGTGAATGTCGATGTCGATAAAGCCAGAGAAGTCTTAGGTGCATTTGAAAATGTAGTGGTTATAGATGATATGTCTAAAAATGAATACCCAATGCCTATTATTGCAACCGATACGGATGAGACCTATGTTGGACGTATCCGTAAAGATCTTTATGCAGACAATATTTTGCATATTTGGGGCGTAGCTGACCAAGTGAGAGTCGGTGCTGCTACCAATTCTGTACGTATCGCTCAAAAGTGGATTAAACTAGAGGAAAATGCTTAATGAAGTGGATAGAAAACGTTTTTGAATCCATCTTGTGGAATACGAGATTTTTTGTACTTTTAGCAGTCATCTTCTCTATGTTTGGTGGTATTGCACTTTTTGTTGTTGCAAGTGTAGATATTTATGATGTTGTAGGGAATGTGATTCATACTTATATGAACCATCTTCATCCTGAAGATTTCCATGAAACTATTGTAGTTGGGCTGATTGGGGCAGTTGATTTATATCTGATGGCAGTGGTAATGTTTATTTTTGGTTTTGGTCTTTATGAGCTCTTTATTTCTGAGATAGATATTGCAAAAGCGCAGGGGGCATCAAAAATATTGGAGATTCATTCACTGGATGAATTAAAAGATAAATTAGGAAAAGTGATTGTCATGGTACTTGTAGTAAGCTTCTTTCAGCGCGTATTACATACTGAGTACCATGGTGCAGTTGAGATGTTATATTTTGCAGGTTCCATTTTAGGACTTGCTGTAGCACTCTATTTTTTACATAAAGGCGGAGAACATTAATGAGTAAAATATTTGTAGACGCATGTCTAGGAAAAGAGACACCATACACACCCGTATGGATGATGAGACAAGCAGGACGTTACCTGCCAGAATATATGGCAGTACGTGCTGAAGCAGGAAACTTTCTTAGCCTTTGTCATGCACCTGAAAAAGCAGCTGAAGTAACCATTCAGCCACTTGATATTGTGGGAGTAGATGCAGCGATTCTTTTCTCTGATATCTTAGTGATTCCTGATGAGATGGGTATGGACTTGTCTTTTGTAAAAGGTGAGGGACCAAGGTTTTCTGATCCCTTAGAGAGTCAAGCTGATCTTGATAGACTTATTGGTGGTGAAGAAGCGGCATCAAAACTCACATATGTATATGAAACTATCGAACTTCTTCGTAAGCAACTTGATGGGAGAGATGATGACATAGCACTTATTGGTTTTACAGGTGCACCTTGGACATTGGCTACCTATATGATAGAAGGTCAAGGAACAAAAACATATAACATTTGTAAAAAGATGATGTACTCTAACCCTGAACTACTCCATAATATACTTGCTAAAGTCACCGAAGTAGTAAAACTTTATATGGAAAAACAAATCCAAGCAGGTATAGACGTTGTACAAATCTTTGACTCATGGGCAGCAGCTATCGAGCCAGGTAAATACGATGAATTCTCATGGAAATATATGGTTGAGATAGCAGACTACTTGAAGTCTAAATACCCTGATACACCTATCATTATGTTTCCTAAAGGAGTTTCAGCGTTTATAGAACGTGGGCTTGTCTATGGTAACTTTGATGTCTTCGGTGTAGATTGGGGAACCCCTATGGCGATGGCGAAAGAAAAACTGGGTGACAAGTATGTACTTCAAGGAAACATGGAACCATGCAGACTCTATGACAAAGAAGCAACGACAGCGTGTGTCGAGGCTATCCAAGATGTTATGGGTGGTAAAAGACACATCTTTAACCTTGGACACGGTATCCTCCCTGATGTTCCTGTAGAGAATGCAAAACACTTTGTTAGTGAGTGTCAGAGAGTCTCTGGTAAAAAATAAATGTCAAACATCATCTTTGGTCCTATCCATTCTAGAAGGTTTGGTAAATCTTTAGGGGTTGACCTTAGCCCGGGTAAGAAGCAGTGTAACTTTGACTGCCTTTACTGTGAGCTAGACCCTGCTAAGACGATGGATGCCTATGATGATGTGGTGAGTGTAGAGGAGATAGCTACTGCTGTCAAGAATGCACTTGCTGAGTATAAAGATATAGACTTCATTACCCTCACTGCCAATGGTGAACCTACACTTTACCCACATCTTTCAGAACTGATAGATGAGATAAATACTTTTAAAGGTACCACCAAAACTCTTATACTCACCAATGCTGCAACAATAGATGATGAAAAAACACAAGAAGCCTTACTCAAACTCGATGAAGTGAAACTCTCTCTTGATTGTGCCACACAAAAATGTTTGAAAAAACTTGACCGTTCTCATAGTGGGATAGATGTTGAAAACATTAAAGCAGGGATGTTAGACTTTAAAAGTAAGTATACTGGTCCCTTGGTCATAGAGATACTCATTGTTAAAACATTGAACGATTCCAAAGATGAGATAGCCAAACTCAATGAATTCTTACTACAACTTCAACCTACACGTATAGACATAGGAACCATAGACAGACCACCTGCTTTTGATGTAAAACCTGTTAGTTTTAAAGAACTGTTAGATGTTAGTCATCTTTTCGATAGTACCTTACCCATCTATATAGCTTCACGTAAAAAAGCAGATATATCGGCATCTAGGTATAGTAATGAAGAGATTTTAGAAACACTCTCTAAGCGTCCCCTTACACAAGAAGATATAGAAGCATTGTTTGATGAGGAGAGTCAAAAACGTTGGAAACAACTACTAGAAGAAGAGAAAATAAAGAGAGTTTCAACAAATGGTGTCATTTTTTATAAAAAAGTCTAAAAAATCATTGACTTTAAAGCTCTTTTTACATATAATCCCATTCACAAATTTAAATGTTCCGGCATAGCTCAGCGGTAGAGTAGATGACTGTTAATCATTTGGTCCGAGGTTCGAATCCTCGTGCCGGAGCCACATTATATTTGTAACATATTATTAACGACTTCAGCAGTCGGCTCGTGTAACTAGTTACATTGGTAAAAAGCTTCTTATTATTTGTTCCGGCATAGCTCAGCGGTAGAGTAGATGACTGTTAATCATTTGGTCCGAGGTTCGAATCCTCGTGCCGGAGCCACATGTATAGTAATCACAAAAACACACTTTTACGTTATTTGTTAGTTTAGATAATTATTCTTCTGGACACTCTTGTTTTGAAAGAATCATTTTTATAACATACTCCGAAGCTAAAACATTAGAAAGTGTCTGTCTGTAGGCTTTAATCTTTACATTGTCGTCTGTAAGATGACTCTTCGTATATTGTAAGTTCATATGTGAGATTAGTTTTATAGCTTCAGGAGAGTTAGAGACAGCACAAATCTCTAAAATGGTTTTTTGATTGGCAATCAGGTATGCATAGTAGCGTATAAAAAGCAGAGTTGCTACTTTTTCATTCACAGCAAAAAAACCAAGCATAAGACTGCACCCTTCTTCGTCATGTTTAGCAAAGTCATCGGTTGTTATTTCATTTCTTTTCATTTCAAACTTTAGTACTCTGTCAAATACTTCAGGTTTTAGTTTTACCGTAAAAGACAATCCTATAAAGGCATCTTTATATTCACAGGCCAAAAAAAGACTCCCCGGATGTAATGCCCACTCCTTAAACTGTTCCTTACTGATAAGCAAAGAGGGATGGTTGATATCTTGATGCATATGCATATGGATATCTAATAATACATCCATTCTATCAAAAGCACGAAGAGGGTAGATATGCATATCTTCTGCACACATTGTTGCAGAAGGAAAGTTATAAATATGTTTTTTACTTTTACCAATGAGGTTTCGCATACCTGCTTTACAGATAAGACCTTCTGCTTCATCTTGTGTATATCTATCCCAACATGGAAGTACTACACCAGTTCTTTTTTGGAAGTATTTGATGATGCTAACTTGCTTAGCAGCTTTAGGTTTTGTAACACTTCTCTCCCATTTACTAAGTGTACTAGTATCTAACCCCTCAAAACTCTCTGTATCATGGCTATAAAGGTCATGAACAAGTTGTTCTTGTGACAAGGCATTAGATTCTCTACATGATTTTAGATATTCGTTAAACTGCAACTCTTTTCCCTCCCCAAGATTTATAGTATTAAGAGCTGACCTTACGGACTTTACAAAAACATAGTAAAATAACATATGAGAAAACAAACA
>VCAW01000079.1 GCA_013607775.1 Campylobacterota bacterium
TAAAATACTACAATCAATTTTTAGTTAGGGTATTCGCTTGGTATGCGAATCTGCCCACTAAAAACTTTATTGTATGTCATGAACCTATCATCAAATAACCATAAATTATTTGTTTTATAATTTTGTTCTACATCTTGAGTATTTTTTTTCATGAAAAGATTATGTAACTTATCTTCTAATACACCATCATTAGTTAAAGATTTTAATTGATGAATTATTTTTTCTCTATCAAACATATATTCAGCCAATTCTGAATGAGTAACTTTAGTTAATTTTGTATAATATTCCTCATTCATATTTTCACTATTCATTCTCAAAAAATCTTTATCTTTTTCTAGTTCTATTTTCGCATTTGATATTAGTGTTTCTGAATCTAAAATTTCTTCATTATCTCTTATATAATAACCTAGAAATGGTGCTTCTTTAATTGCTTTAGTGAGACTATTTTTAGCTATTTCATCTATATCTATACCACTCTCTTTCGCTATTATCTTGATTTGATTCCTAACTTCATTTTGAATATCTTCCCAAGCTAAACTATGCAGTAAATCATCATTATTTTTTCTTTTTGGATAAATTGTAAAGTCATCTCTTGTATCTGGTAAAACATTATCATCTAAGTAATCTGAGTGGATCAAATATGCTATTTCAAGATTTTTAAATATTTTTAATTTTTTATCACTACTTAACTCAGAATTCTTCTTAACTACTCGTCCACCTGCACAGTAATACCCCTCTTGTTGCTGTATCCCATCAAGAGCATAATAAATAATAAATTTGTGTGTTCACCTTGAATTCTTTATCTAAAAATGTAGGGATATTATTACTTGATATTTTTTCTTTCTCTATAGAGTTTTCATAAATATCAATACTTATTTCGACACCTTCTTTCTGCTTTAACTGAAAGTATGCAATAAAATGTTCTTTAATCTCTTCTTTAAATCTTTCATAATCAACGACAAATTTATTTTTAGGTTTTGATAGCTTTAATATCGTGTTATTAATTTTTGAACTATCTTCACATCTAATATCTTTATCTACTTTAAAATCGATAGTCTTATCAAGACTATTGATATGTACATTTTCAAAAACTTTTAAATATAAAAACGGCTAATGCCTTTACATCCAAGCTCTCTCTTGTGCTTAGTTTTATATTCCTTAAAAGCATTTAGATTATCCTCTGTAAAACCATCACCATTATCTTCAATTTCAATGGCGATAATATATTTTTTAGTTTCTTTTATATCAAGTGCATCTTGAATAAAATTTATTTTAATATCGGTAGCATTTGCTTGAATAGAGTTAGTTATTGCTTCATAAACTGCTTGCTTCCAATTAACTGTTGAAGGCAAATCATCAACAATATTTTTTATACTTACTATTGCATTACCATGTTCACTCATCTACACCCTTTTAAAACCAATTATTCATTAAGATAAATTATATCCAAGTTCTTCAAAATATAATAAAAACATGTCAATTTGAAAGATTTTTACGATTTTTTTACGGACTTTACTATAATCGCATGTACCCTTTTAGGTTATAGGGTAGTGTTCTGACTTTTAGATAAACTGGGTGGGCTTGAAAATTGATGTTTTAGGCATAGGCAGGGTAAATTTATCTGAAAGGGTACATTATGGAAACATTGTTTTCTGTACTGTTTTTAATACTTGGAAGTATGAGAGTTGCTATCATGTGGCTTGATTATGAAGAGTGTAAAAAGCACAAGGACACAGACAAAGACTAATTTGTCTCACAAGATGACAGGAATTCGCCTTCCTATCATTTCTGTGTACCCTTTCCAACATTTTACAAAAATAAACTTATAGCAAAATAAATTTATTCTACCGTAGCAATCGCTTTCTCAATACGCTTAATCGTCTCATCTGTACCCAAGATAGCCATCACTTCATCCATACCAGCACCTGTTATAGAACCCATGAGGCTGACACGTAGAGGCATACCTATCTTACCAAAACCTATTTCTTTCTCTGCGACTATCTTTTCCATAACAGCATGGTAAGCTTCTTTGGTAGTAGGTTGTGCAAGCGCTAGCATATCTGCGAAAGTAGAGAGTATCTCTTTGGCTTCACCTTTAAATGCTTTTTTTGCTGACTTTTCATCATAACTCTCAGGTGCCACAGTTAAAAGTTTGATTTGTTCTGCCAACTCTACAAGCGTTTTACCTCTCTCTTTGGTAGCAGTAAGGATGATAGAGGCTTTTTCATTACCCTCCAAGTCTACACCAAAGTCTTTAAGTAGTGTGATGAGCTTTTCATCTGATGCTTCTTTAATGTAATGTGCATTGAGCCAAAGCAGCTTGTCAAGATTGTAGTTAGAAGAGGACTTATTGATGTCATTTGGGTCAAAAAGGTTTATCATCTCTTCAATACTAAATATCTCTTGGTCACCATGGCTCCAGCCTAGACGTACAAGAAAGTTTAGTAATGCTTCTGGCAGATACCCCATAGTTTTATATTCCATCACATCGGTTGCACCATCACGCTTAGAAAGTTTTTTACCCTGCTCATTGTTTATCATCGCAACGTGGTAGAAGTTTGGCAGCGCAAATCCTAATGCATTATAGACCACTATCTGCTTAGGTGTGTTATAAAGATGGTCATCTCCACGGATAACATCGGTAAGTCCCATAAGCGCATCATCTATAGCTACAACGAAGTTATAGGTAGGACTTCCATCTGCACGTGCAATGACAAAGTCATCTACCTCGGTAGCATCTACAGAAAACTCGCCCTTCACACCATCGACAAAAGAGATACGCCCTTCTTGTGGAGCCTTGATACGAATAACTGGTTCGACACCCTCTGGAGGCGTACCTGTAAAGTCACGGTAACGTCCATCATAACGTGTACGCTCTTTTTTAGCCATCTGCTCTTCACGCAAGGCTGCCAACTCATCTTTAGACATATAACACTTATAAGCTTTACTCTCTTCAAGTAGCTGGTCAATATATTGTTTATACAAATCAAAACGTTTAGACTGATAGACCACCTCACCATCATGGCTCATGCCTACCCATTCAAAAGCTTTGAGTATGGCATCTTTGGCTTCTTCAGAGTTACGAGCCATATCTGTATCTTCGATACGAAGTAGAAACTCACCCGTGTTGTGCTGTGCTGTAAGCCAAGAAAAAAGAGCGGTTCTTAAACCACCAATATGTAAATACCCTGTTGGGCTAGGTGCAAAACGTGTCACTGTCATAGTAAAACCTTGAAATAAATTATGTGATTGTAGCGAAAATGTGGTTAAGATGGATTTTGTTTGTTTCGTTGTAGTTGTATTTTAATAGTTTGCGACAAGCGGTGCACCTTCCCGAAGGGTGGCTTCGCCATTTGCACCGCGCCAGAGTGAACTGTTAAAATACTTTTTTAGTTCTTCTTTTTAGACTTAGTTTTTTTCTCTTTTTTGGCTTTAGTCTTTTTCGTTTTTGTTTTCTTCGTCTTTGTTTTTTTAGACTTAGTTTTTAACTCTTTCTTTTTTTCATCCGTTGTTTTTATCTTACGTTTCTTTGGTGTTTTTGCTTTTGCATCTTTTTTTGTAGACTTGGTTTTTTTAGCAGTTTTTTTCTTTGTAGTTTTTTTAACTTTCTTTACACCATCACTAGACTTCACACCACGCTTGATGTTATCTGCTGTCTTCTCACAGATACCTTCAACTCTCTGCACATCTTCAAAAGATTTAAACTTACCTTTTCTTCTCTCTTTGATGATGGCAGCAGCTTTCACTTCACCAATACCATTTATCTCCATCAACTCTGCCTTAGATGCACTGTTCAATGCAGACAAGCTCATACCAAATAGTGTCGTCGTAGCAAGTATTAAAAAACCTGCAATTATTTTTTTCAACATTCTTTTCCCCTAATGTATTTATTTGTTAATTATAGTTGTCTATAACAAAAATATTATAACGAATCTTTTCTTGTAAATTCAGGGACAATTTTTTGAAGTGCTACTATTTTATCTTTGGCTTTCAATAAATTTTTAATATCATTATTTAAAATATTGATATCATAAATCGTTGGATTAGCAATAAATATAGAACGATATTTTGTTTTTTGTTCACTCTCATCAAGTAACAGTTCTTCATAAAGTTTTTCTCCAGGACGTAAACCTATAAATTCAATAGCAATCTCATCTTCTTTCCCATAAAGACGTATCATCTGTTTTGCCAAGTCTACTATTTTGATAGGCTCCCCCATATCAAGAATAAATAATTCCCCTCCTTTTACAATAGCTGCTGTTTGCAAGACAAGCTGGCAAGCTTCAGGGATAAGCATAAAATAACGGGTAATATCGGGGTGGGTTACAGTCACTGGTCCACCCGACTCTATCTGCTCCTTAAATTTCGGAATCACAGATCCACTTGAACCAAGTACATTACCAAAACGCACCGCCACAATCTCTGTATTTTTCGAATCTACATTTTGTGCATACAGTTCTGTTACACGCTTAGTTGCCCCCATAACATTGGTTGGTCTGACTGCTTTATCTGTCGAGATAACAACTAGTTTTTTCACTGCATATTTGATACTACTATCAACAACATTTTTAGTACCTATAATATTATTTTTAACTGCCACATCAATATTTGATTCACAAATGGGTACATGTTTATAGGCTGCTGCATGTATCACAATATCTGGTTTAACCTCATCAAATAGTCTGTCTAGCATCTCTGCTTCAATCACATTGAGAAGTCGTAAATCCGCTTGAGGAATTTGCTGTCCGATTTGGTATAAACTAAATTCACTACTATCCACCAAAATCAATTTTTTTGCACCAAATCTATTACATTGATGCACTATTTCAGAACCAATACTTCCCCCCGCACCCGTAATGAGAATAGATTTGTCTTTAATGAAATTTTCAATGAGTGTCAGGTCAAGATCTTTAGGATGTCTTGCCAAAAGATCTTCAATGGACAAATCTTCAAGTTTTTCATTGTTCTCTCCAAGAAGTTTTACTTGCTTGATATCTGTAATGCCTTTATTATTCAACATATCCACTACGCTTTTTAACTTCTTTTGTCCTAATTTTTCAACAAAAATAACAGATGTTATTTTATTTATTTTTATCACTTCATCTAACGATTCATATGCATAAACTTTAATGTTATGTATATATGCATTCTTGCTACTGGTATCGCTATCAAGAGAGAGAATAGCTGCCGGATAATATGCTATATCTCCGCGAATAGCACTCTGTATGATGGTACCTGTATTATTGTTAACACCTATCAATAGTGTTGGTCTTATATGAGACTGACTTCTTTCCAACAGAAAACGCTTACTTGCCCGTAATGCCCCTATGAAACTCAAAGATAAGAAGAAATCTATAATAATAATACTTCGCGCAAACGGTGCATAATAGTCCGTAAATAACAAATAGACAATGACAAAAATAGTGTATGCGAACATATGTGCCAACACAATATTTTTTGCATCTGAAAATGAGAAAAAACGCCAAATAATAAAATAATTTTTAAAAACATAAAGTGCTATGACTTTTAAAATGGTTAATGTACTATACACATTCCAAAAATGTTCCAAGAACATCTCTGGAATATGAAAATTAAATCGTAACAAATATGCTAAATAGAGTGTAGCAAGGGAAAGTATACTATCAACTAAAACAAAAAATACCAATCGTTTTGTAGATGTAGGTCTAAATAATGTGTCTATCACAATGCTGCCTTCAAAATACTACAGATGTAATCTACAGTATCATTAGACATACTTGACCCACTGGGGAGACAGATACCTTGTGTAAAGTATTTTTCACTTTGTCCATTTTCTACTACCATAGCATCTTTAAATAAGGGTTGCATATGCATAGGCTTCCAAAGAGGTCGGCTTTCAATATTTTCTTTTTCTAACAATTCAATTATTTTTTGAGGGTTTGTTTTAGAAAAGGTAAGTGTCATCAACCAGCGAGAGCCTCTGCTATTTTGTATTTCAGGCATGAATTCTATTTCATCTATTTGAGACAAGTTTTTCTGATACCGTTCAAAAATTTCTCTTCGTCTACTGACTCTTGATTCCAATACTTCCATTTGAGCCACACCAATCGCCGCTAGCACATTTGACATTCTATAGTTATAACCAAATTCCTTATGCTCATAATGCAGATAATCTTCTTTTGCCTGGGTAGAAAGAAACTTTGCTTTTTCTATCCACTCTTCATTCTTGCTTACTAGCATCCCACCACCGGAAGTGGTCAAGATTTTATTACCATTAAAACTATAAACTGCCATATCACCAAATGTTCCACTCTGTTTACCATGATACGTAGCCCCCAAAGACTCTGCTGCATCTTCTATAAGATAAATGCCCTCTTCTTTACAAATAGTTATAATCTCATCTAGTTTACATACTTGCCCATATAGATGTGTAATGATGAGTGCTTTAGGTTTTTTGGGTGCTTTTACAATCGCCTCTTTCAATAATTTTGGTGAGATATTCCAACTCTCATCACTGTCAATAAAGATAGCATTAGCATGTTGATACAAAATAGGTGATACTGAACCAATAAAAGTAAAACTAGAAGTCAATACATAGTCTCCTGCACCAATACCAAGAACTCTCAATGCCAAATGCAAACCAGCCGTTGCAGAAGAAAGCGCAAGTGCATATGGTACTTTTGTATATGCTTTTATACTCTCTTCAAATCTATTGACAAAAGCACCCAAAGGTGCAATATAATTGCTCTCAAATACTTCTGCAATATACTGCTGTTCTTTGCCACTCATATGAGGAGGGGAGAGAAATATTCTATCCATTTTTATTTATCCTGTAACTGTTTTGATAATATAGATCATATCTTTTTTTAGAGACCATTCGTTTATATACTTTTTATTTATTTGCACTTTGTCCTTCCAAATAATATCTCTATTGTACGCTTCAGGATTTTTTTGTGTGGCCAAGATAGACTCCTCATCTTTGTATTTTAACGATGCTGGCCCCGTGATACCTGGTCTTACACTTAAAATGATTCTATCTTCACATTCAAGTGCATCTGCAAAACCTTTGACATCAGGGCGGGGCCCCACAAAACTCATACGTCCAAAAAGTACATTAAAAAGTTGAGGGAGTTCATCTATCTTGATATTACGAAAAAACTTTCCACTTTTGGTAATGCGAACATCTCCACTCTTAGTAACAGTAGTGTCAATACCCTCAATATTGTTCATCGTTTTTATTTTAAAAACCCAAAAAGGTTTCGCATCTTTTCCTATGCGTTCTTGAACAAAAAGACCATTACTTTTCGTTTCAAAAGAAGAGACTAACCAAGCCAAAATCATAATCCACCACGTCAACCCAATGCCTACTATAGACAATACAATATCAAACAGTCGTTTTACTATTTTATCTGTAGTACTTAACATTATTTTTTGAGTTTATAGATTCTATTATAAGGAGAAGAGACTACCAATTCAAAAAGGTTTTTATCATACTTCCCTAAGATAAACATCTGAACATACATAGATTTAAATGTTTCCGTATCCATAACAACAAATTTGCCATAACTTTTCATATAGATAATTGCATACTCTCCATCAGCATGATAAAGCTGTGACTGTAAACCTATATCGCCATCTTTGGTATTTTGTGTAGCGATAAAATACTTAACATCTTTCCTTTGCTTCCCTAAAATAATCTCTCCCTTTTTAGCGTCAAAGACTATACCATTTTGAAATGATAAAATACCGTTAGCATTTTTTATAGCTACTGTAGGGAAAAAGCTCATCTTTCTTTCTGGTTTACCTGTAATTAAATCCAAATTAGCAAATATAGAAACCGTTGGAAAGATATTTAACATCCTATATGGTAAATACAAGTATATATCTCTTGTCTTCGGAGGAAGCACATAATTACTATCCTCCAATTCCGATAAAAATAAATTTGGATCTACTTGATCCTTCTCACCATTCTTAAATATTGTATCCGTAACAATAGAATAATTTGAATCTACATAAGTCTCAACGGCCAATCTACTTAGGTTTACAGCTAATTGAGGAGAAGAGGTTTGCATAATTTTAGAGATAATAAAGTTATCATTATTATGTTTTCCCCCATCAATAAGTGTAGAAGTATCTGAATAATACCAGATAGGATACCCATAATCCCACCACGTTAACGTATAGTCTTTCGCATCAGCTACTTCATCAAGTTCTACCAAGTCTTGCACTTCTGTTTTATTCAGTACGGTTGGAACCTTGTATCCTATAATGTGTGTGATATTGGGATACACCATACCTAGGGTCAAGACGCTCATCGCCACAATATAAATACTCTTTTTGTCTGTCACATAGTTCGTCACAACATGAAAAAGATAAATTACCGACATTGCTGCCATAGGTACTGCGTAAACAGTAAAACGAAGGCCTCCGAACATCGCAAAAATACCTATGCCTACCAAGGGCAACGCCAAGATGAATGCCTTGTATCTGACAACCAAAACCACGTATCCTGCCAAAGAGAGAATAACCCCAACTGCAGAACCCGAGATACGGTTTGCAAAGGTAGAAAAAGGTATCTGTCCGGCTTCACGTACAGTTTGTGCCACACTATAAAAGTGTAGTCCCTCCTCTTGTGTTCCAGTTGAGGTATAGCCTGCAATTTTTGCAAAAATCAAAGAAAACACATGACCAAAAAACAAAAATGCGAGAAAAAGTATTCCAGCTATAATCATCCACGTTTTTTGCTCCAAAGTTGTTTTATTTAGTACAAAATACAGCCCTATCAAAACAACTATTTTAATGATGTACTCAAAAGGTGTCACTAGTGGAAAAGGCAAAAGTGAAACAAATACAAGAATGAGAGAAAGATACGTTGTACTGTCATCACGATGGTAAAATATCATATAAAGTGCATACATGATACCCATCGCATAGACTATAGAAAGTCCAGCATCGTACAAAAATGGATAGACAGCAATAGCAATAGATGCATACAATGCAGACTTTAAATTAAAGTCTATCGTACTTTTCATCAAAAAAAACAAGATGAACATGGGTGCCATAGCAGAGAACATATCGGTATCATAATAACCTATCATCGTACGATTATAATAACTCCAAGCAATACTTCCTAGTAGTGCAGCAAAGAATCCCCAAAGAGTCTGTCCATAAAGGCGCGCAATTAAAATCATAGGAATCACTACTAGTGAAGAAATAAAAGCTGGCATATAGAGTGTAATAGTCTCTAAAGAAAATGGAGTAATTTTAGCAAACAATGTAGTGAAAAAAATCACACCATAATCCCACATGCCAAAAACACGAGGGTTATCTACATGTAAGCCCATCAGTTCTTTTTGTGTACCAGAAGCAAAAAAGTAACCATCATTGGTGTTTATCATAAGTTGGTCATTCCAAAAAAAGCTTGGATTATCTTGAAATTGATAGACCCAAATCATACGAATGGCGAAGGAAAAAATATATGCTAAAAGCATAAGCCCTAGCATCTGTCCTGTTGTTACTTGATTGAGGGATAATTTATTTTGACTCACTTTTCACCTTTTATCATTTTTTTAATCACAAACAATATTCCCATAAGTGACCCTATCCCATATGAAAGATGCAGGGTTAAAAAACTCATGATGAGATAACATATGCTATTGGAACTGTTTTTTAATTTAATGCTTATGATTATAACCAAACTAAGATAACTTAATAATGAGACAAAAGATATCCATAATACTTTTGAAAACAACAAAGAAAACAACAGAGGAAACAAGAGCGATAATACAAATAACAAAGGTACAAAATGTCTTAGGTTCAAAGAGCTGAGTGTTTTTGTATAATATGCCGTAAGCATATTCCAATACCCATTTTGGTACTGATTTTTTGCCAAGTCTTTAAAGTTTTCTCTTGCATAATAGGTACACTGCACATCAGGAATAAGGTAGATTTTACCTCCAGCATTGATGATGCGTTTGTTGAGTTCTATATCTTGATTGCGTATAAGCTTTTCATCAAAGAGCCCATATTTCTCAAATGTACTTCTCCTGTAACACCCAAATGCCACCGTATCTATCTCTGTGACTTCATTACATCCTGTTCTAAAAAGGACATTACCTACGCCAAATTTATGCATCAGCACCTCCTTAATGGAGGAAGATCTTTTATTTTTATTTTTCACATCTGTTATAAGCACTCCGCCTACACAGTCTGCATTTAACTTTACTATATTTTCTATCAAGTCTTTAAAATATACTGCATCATAATGTGCATGTGCAGAAAGTACGAACACGTAGTCTCCACTACTTGCTTGTATGCCTAAGTTCATTCCTATGGGGGTATGCCTTTGTTGATTTACTACAACATGAATAAATGGGTATTTACGATGATATTCTTGTACTATTTCTCTCGTACTATCCTCACTCATCCCATCCACAACAAAGACTTCCATCTTCTCCTGAGCATAGTCTGCCTCTAATATGGAGTCAAGACATACTGCGATATACTTTTCCTCATTAAACGTAGGAATGATGATAGATATAAGAGGAGTACTATGCATTATCTTCCTGTGTAACCTTAATAGGAACACCTACTGCCTTTGCATTGGCTGGTATGTTAACATTCGCCAGACTCCCTGCCCCAACAATGCTATTCTCTCCAATACTTATGCCCTCTTTCCCCGATATTACATTGCATCTCATACCCAAATATGCACCTTGTTTTATATATATCTTCGTATGCTCTTGCTCTTTACCATGACATGCAAAGTAACAACCATAAGAGATAGTTACATTGTCTTCTATAACTATTTTATCTATAGCTACATCATCCAAATAGCATTTCATTCCAATAAAAACATTTTTACCTATATTGAATCCAATCCATCTATACATTGCTACACGTAAATTCGTAAACGGCACATTGGGAACAATAACAACATTCAGATATTTACATATAGGTTTCCATATTATTGTACTCAGTGAATATTTAGCATAATATGGCGGTTCCTGTTTTAGAATATCTTGATAAAACTTTTCTACTAAATACATTTTTACTGCCCTACTAACTCTCTAATAATTTTTCGACTCGCATCGCCTCCACCATATAGATTTAAATCAAAATTATAATTAAACTTTTGCTTCTTATAACTTTCTATCATTTTATCCTTATCTGCTCCAACCAAAACATTAAAACCATTCTCTACCAACTCAACCCACTCCGTCTCATCTCTAAGCGTAATACAAGGCTTTTCAAAGAAAAATGCCTCTTTTTGTAATCCACCGCTATCGGTCATAACCAATGTACAATTATCTATTAACCAAACCATCTCCAAATAACCAACGGGCTCGATAATGCTTAGATTATCAATTGATATATTTAATTTCTCAACAATCTTTCGAGTTCTTGGATGCAGTGGCAAAATAATCTGTTTTTCATTCCCTATTTCGTTAAGAGCTTCAAAAATATCTCTTAATCTCATTTCATTATCTGTATTTTCTGCTCTATGAATGGTACAAAGTATATAGTATTCTTTTATATCACATTTAGGTTTTACTGCTAAATCTTTATAGAACATTGCACCATCTTGCATTACATCACCAGATTTAATAACTTTACACTCAAAATTATCAAATCCCTCATTTTTTAAATTTTTAATCGCTGTATTTGTTGGACAAAAAAGTATGGTACTAACTCTATCGGTCAATATTCTATTAAGCTCTTCTGGCATATGCATATTAAAACTTCTAAGTCCTGCTTCAATATGAGCAACTTTTATATGCAATTTTGATGCTGCCAATGCTCCCGCCAAAGTTGAATTAGTATCACCATACACAATCACCCAGTCAGGTTTTTCTTTCAATAGTACCTCTTCTATCTTCTCAAGCATTTGTCCCGTCATCGCAGCATGTCCAAGACCATTTATATCAAGATGATAATCGGGTCTTGGTATCTTCATATCATCAAAGAATATATCAGACATATTGGCATCATAATGCTGTCCTGTATGAACTATGATTTCTTCTATCTCTTGATATTGTGCTATTTCTCGACTCACACTTCCTGCTTTTATAAACTGTGGTCTTGCACCTAGTATAGTTACAATTTTTATGCCAATAGAATTATTTTGCATATAACAACACATGTTCAATTATATATTCAATGTCTTCATCATTTAAATCAGGATAAATTGGTAAGGAAAGTGACTTTTTAAAAACATCATTCGCTACAGGATAGTCCTCTGCTTTATAATTATATTTATTTTTATAATAAGTATGATTATGCATAGGTATAAAATGGACAGACGTACCAATCCCTTTCTCTTTTAATTTAACATAAAGTTTATCTCGATTAGAAACTTTAATCACATAAAGATGATAGCTTGTTTCTCTATCATTTTTTATAACAAGCTTCTCTATTTTATCTTTAAAGGCATTATCATATTTTTGTGCAATAGTAGCTCTTTTATCTCTCATCCACTCAAGTTTCTTCAACTGGCTCAAGCCCAATGCTGCATTCATATCAGTAGAATTATATTTATTACCATTGTCTACAATGTCGTATTCCCAACCTCCACCACTGTACCTATCCCAAACATCTTTACTGATACCATGTAGACGATTCGTATTAATGCTTTTAGCATAATCATCATTATTGGTAGTAGCCATACCCCCTTCACCCGTAGAGAGTGTTTTAGTTGCATAAAAACTAAAACAGGTAACATCACTTTCAAGGTTACCTACTAAAGCACCTTTATAAGTAGCTGGTAAAGCATGCGCAGCATCTTCAATTACTTTTAAATTATATTTTTTGGCTATTGTATACATCTCTTCCATATCACAAGGTTGTCCACCAAAATGCACAGGAATAATTGCTTTAGTTTTTTCAGTAATTAAAGATTCTATTTTTTCTACATCTATATTATGTGTTTCATACTCTATGTCACATAACACAGGAGTAGCATTAAAATAAGTAACCACCTCTGCTGTAGCAACAAAAGTATTGGTAGGAATAATTACTTCATCTTCCTCTTTTAGCCCTATTGCTTTTAATGCTAAATGCAGTGCAGCTGTCGCACTATTAACCATAACTGCTTCTTGCGAACCAACATAGTTTTTAAATGACTCTTCAAACTCCATCACTTTTGGACCCATAGTTAGCCAACCTGACCTTATGGCATCGGCTACAGCATCTAGTTCTTCTTGTGTTGTATGTGTTTTGTGGAAAAGTATTTTTTTCATTTGCTTACCTTTGCTACAAAAGATTCTATACTCTTTGGAAACAGAGCTTTTCTTTGTAAAATTTTAAAATTTATTTTATCAAAATCTTCTTCAACTGAAATATCTTCAAACATTAAGTTTTCATGAAAATAGACACCATTAACCAAGTCCAAAATCCACTCTCTATTTGCCGGTATATTTGAGACTACAGGAACGCAACCATACATCATAGATTCTAACAAAGAGACAGCTGTTCCATCTGAATCAGGAATAGAGATAAAATATTGCGACTTCTGATAATATTTTTTCATCTCTTCAGCCTTTATAAACCCAACAAACTTAACTCTATTTTCAATAGATAACTCTTTGGATAGTTTTTCAAGATTTACTCTTTCAACACCATCATTTGCTATAACGAGAATATAGTCATTTGATTGCTTAGCAAACCACCTCAATACTTTATCAATATTATAAAAATCTTTTAATGCTCTATTTGAAAAAATAATTTTCTCTTTTTTAAAATTATTTTTTTCTATAGCATTAAAACCAAAAGAAAAAGTCAACACTTCTTTTTTCTCTACCAAATTTCCAATAATATCACTCATATGCAATGAGTCTGAAGTAATATACTCTGCTTGATTTAAAGAATATTGTGCCGCTTTTTTTCGGATAATGCTACTAAAAGGTTCTATTAAAACATCACTACCCCAAGTTGATTGGATAAGTATCGTATTTGAACTTGCTGACTTAGAAAGTGCAGCTAAAAAGCCATAACTACTTAAATAGTGCGCATTTACATAGTCTGGACTTATCTCTTGTATAAGTTTTCTAATTTTAAAAACTTTGAAAATTAACTTACGATTTCCTCCTGTAGCTATTGTATTTTCATTTAAAATAAATATTTTATTTTTTTCTATATGGTCATATATCTTTTCATCTGCCCCGTTTAAGCTAATAATATATACATCAAAATACTTAACCAGTTCTTTTACCCATTTTAAAATATGTGGGCTAGTGGCATCTGCTAAGAGTAAATATTTATTTTTCATTTTCTATCACTACAAAATGATAACTATCATTAAATATTTTTAAAAACTCAATAAAAGGAATAAGTGATTGTAATCCTAATTTACATAATCCTTTTACATATTTACTTCTAAGATATACATCTTTATATCTAATCAACTTATATTTTTTAGATATTGCTTCTACTTTCTTTAATGATAACGCTCTATAGTTCTCATTTAATAGCGGTTCTTCATCATCAAAATAATCATAGAGAATTAACATGCCATTCTCAGAAATCCTAGACAACGCTTTTTCTAAAATAGCATATCGTATCTCATTATCTATTATAGAAGTCAACACTGCCATCAATGTAATAATATCATATTTTTTTTCATCATCAATATTTAAAAAGTCATCATTAATAGCTTTAATATTTGGTAATTTTTTATGCAATAAATCATATCTATTTTTTAAATATTCTATTGCCACAATATTATTTGGACTAATACCTAGCGAAATCATTTTTAAAATGAAATTTCCTTCACCTGCTCCAATATCTAAAAAAGTACTCTCTTTTAAGTCAATATTATTTAAAATTTTTGTCAAAACATATGTTTGTTTACAGTCAATAAAAAATGGGTAACAGTTAAATACAGACCACTCATCTTTAACTCTATTGTTATAAAATTTTTCCATTCTTTTTAAATCATTCACAGGTCAGTTCCTTTATTAATTTTTCCAACCTCTTTACTTGCTCTTTTCTATGATGCTTAAAAATTATATCTTTGTTAAACACTCTTTCTCGTCTCTCTTCCCACTCGTCATACACCTCTTTGAATATTGATTCTATTTTTTCAATATCTTCATTATCTGAAATAACCCCTGCATTTACCTCTTTAATTAACTGTGCTGCGACATCATCTTCGTCAATAAGAGCAATAATTGGTTTCATTACAGCTAAATACTCAAACAATTTTCCAGTAAAAACACCCTTTCTTCCATTTGTAGGGTGAATTAAAAGTAAAGCATCACTTTGTCTCATTATTTCTATTGCTTTCCCATGTTCAACAGAAGGAATTACATCGACAGCATTTACTAAAGAACTTGGCAAATAAAAATGTGTTTTTACCCCTACAAATTTCACTTTAACTATTTTTCTTTTTCTTTTATCCACTAAAGAATTTAAAGCTTGTAAAAAAATATTTGGATTTCTATCCCCATAAAAATTTCCCACATAAGCTATAGTGAAAACTTCATTTCTATAATTACTATCTTTAATTTCAAAATCATATCCATTCCGTATTTCTCTAAAAAGTAACTCTTTTTCATTAGATAACATTTTAAATTCATCCAATATTGGCTTTGAAACAGTTGTCAAGGCATCAGCATAGTTAAATATTTCACTTTCTAACTGGATATATTTTTTTTTCATTCTTCTATTTATAAAAGGATTTTGACTCATTTCATCTCTCATATCTACTATCCATCGCAAATGAGGAAATCTTTTTTTTGTCTGTAATGCTACAGTATGTGGAGATGTAGGAGCATAACTAGAAAGCATTATATCAATACTATTTTTTTCAATAATATTCGGTATTATTTCCAAAGACTTTTTTACCCAACCTCGATAAGAATCTTCAAAAAAATAGTTTATAACTCTATTATAAAGAACTTTTGTATAGTGGATCAATTTATGTGTTCGTTTTGTAAAAATAAATGGCTTAAAAAAAATATCATTTTTAACCCTTATAACACTAACTCCATCTAAATCATTACTATACTCTTTTTGGCTATCAAGTGTTAAAACAAAGATATTATATTTCTCTTTGTCTAAATACTTTGCAAAAGAGTATATTCTATTACTTGCGATTGATTGTATTGGAGGATAATAGATGGAAATTATAAGGATATTTTTTTTCATATTTCCAATACTCTTTTAATAAAATTTGGATAATTTACTTGCGCATCATAATTTTTTTTGTATATTTCATATGCTTTTTTTCTTATGATTTCTTTTTTAAAGAAAGATGTTTTTCCTAATGCTTCACTTATCTCTCCTGCTGTAGGAATAGAAGGCAAAAGAATTCCATTATACCCATCTATCAACATCTCCGAGATACCACCAACATCTGGTGCAATAATAGGAATAGAACAACTCATTGCTTCCATTATTGACACAGGCACACCTTCTGAAGAACTTACATTAATAAAAACATCAACATTATGTTTATTATAAAATTGAAATATTTGCTCATTTTGTAGTTCTCCTAAAAATTCATAAGTCACATTGGATCTATTTTTCAATTGAGAAATAGCCTTATTTTTTAATGTACTTTCTAATTTTCCTGATCCAATATGTGTCCATATGATTTCTATTTGAGTATTCATTTTTGCCATTATACTAATTGCATCAATTAATTTATCAATTTGTTTGACTTCAGATAAAAAAGAACATGAAACTATCTGAAAAATATGAGCTAAATTTGAAGGGCATATAATGTTATGCTCACTAACACCTAATCGTGCAGTATCAATAATATGCTTGTTATACCCATATGTATCCATTAGATATTTTTTTGCACCATCTGTAATAGTAAAAATTTTATCAATATTGTTGATAAATTGCCTTCGTAATGGCATATATTTAAATTCTCTTGCTTCTTCATATATATCAAATCTATGTGTCCTTGTAACTAATTTAAAATTATATTCTTCTTTTAACGATTGTAATGCATATGTTATTTCTGTATGCCAATATGTATAAAATACTAATTCACTATTTTGATTTTTATTTAAAAATTGTTGTAATCCATCTCTAAAATAAATATATTTAATTACTGCTTTCAGCCCAAAAAAAAAACGATTTAAATTTTTAAATATCTGTGTTACTATTTCATAATAAAACACTTTACTTCCAAAAGTTTTAAATACATACAATATTTTTTCTCGTATTATATTTTTTTGCGGAATAAAAGTTTTATCAAGTGAGATATTTTTAGGAATGCTTCTTGCGATTGCACTCTTTCCTATAGGCATAAGAATCAACTCAATATTATTAGTACTTGCCCAATAATTAATTTCTGATTCTAAAAATTGCTCTCCCGGGTAATAAGGAAAATATGAAGTTATTAAAATAATCTTTTTCATTATTTAAATTTATCCTTCATCTGATTTAAAAACTCATCATGTTTAATATCAATTGGTATTTTTATCTTATAGCATTTTACTTTTTTAAAAAAATTTTCATAAATATCTACTGTTACTTGATTAATATTTTTCATAGTAATTAGAGGTGAAAAGTTCATTAACTCACAATTATATTCATGCCAAATAATATGCTGAAACACACTTTGATATTCATTTTGAATAATTTTAAATGATACTGATGTAGCTTCTTCTTCTGTTATCGGGAAAATCTCTATAGAAGTTACCGTATTGGTTTTAAACAACACATAATATTCATCTACATAATTTTTATTAACTTCAATAGAATTATAAATTTTACTTGGAGAGATAGAACGTCTTACTCTATTATTACCTCTATATTTTTTAATAAAATTCCATTGAAGTTTATCTATATAAGGTTTATTTGAGAATAATATTTTTTCAAGTGATTTATTATTTTCAACATTATACGCATATATTTTAGGATACGCCAAATTTGGGTATACTCCTGAATCTTTCGTTACAATGGCAATATCATCTGAGATAAAACTATAATTAAGCTCACGACATAAAAGTAGTTCTAATGAAGTTTTCCCAACACCTCCTGTTCCTCCAAACATTACAGTTCTACCATTATATAAATTTTTCATAGTGGAAGCATGTATGAGTGCTCTATCATTAAAAAAGAGGTTCAATGGTACTAAAACAAGTTCATGTACTATATGTCCTATCCTATCATAGTTTTCTCTAAAATCTATACTAATAAATTTACGTAAAAAATTATTTATATTTTCCATACTTACATATATATTTAATTGTACATCATTTATATATAAAATTTTATAACTACCATAATCCGAAAGAAAAGCATTTTTAAAACTTTTATGTATTGTAGGTGTATTTGAAAACTCTTGTTCTTTCGGAAAATGTTCGCCAATAGTTATAATCACATCTGCATTTTTATTATTTATTAAATAATGTTGTAACTCTTCTTTTAAGATATTCTTTAATTGAATATTTTCAATATTTATTTGTATATTTCTACCAAAAATCTCATATATCATACATTTTCCTTTTTTAGAATTTCTGCATACCAAAATAGTCTATATAAAGTAACAAGAAAACTAAAAAAAGAAAATAATATCAATCCTACAATTACACTTTTCAAGACTCCACCTATAACTAATAATAATACTCTTAGTATTGTATTAATAATTTCAATATTTAAAGCTTTCTTTTGTTTATTATATATAATTACTACAGATGAAACAATAGAACCGGTAAATCGTAAATATAACATAGGTATTAAAATTTGAGCATATACCCCTGCTATTTCCCACTTATCACCAAAAATAAAGCTAAATATATCTTGTAGAAAAATAAAAAAAATAAAAAAAATAGGAAATGAGTAAAGTAATAATTTTGATGTCGTTTCTCGATACAATTTTAGTTCTTCATTTCCTTCTTCTTTATAAAGACTACTCATCTTTTGTAAAAAAACTTGTCCATACGATATTGTTATAATATTCATAGGTGCAAGTAAAACTTTATTTGCCAAAGAGTAAAAACCTGTTATAGTATTTTGAAAAAAATAACTTATTAAAAAAATTGGTAGCTGTGATGAGAATATATTTAAAAAGGCATGCATTGAATTTATTCTAGGAAATTCTATATACTTTTTAGCTAAAGCGACTATTTTTAATTTCATTATATTCGGGACTAACAGATTATAATCTCTACGAAATATATTAGCTAAAATTGTTGTTGCTACTCCTTGCCCTATCAATCCACCTACAATTAGTCCACTACTTCCAAATCCATTAACCCCCATAGTAACATTAAGAGTCGCCGTTGTTCCACTCTGTAATATCCTATTTATTGATAATCTTCGATATTCTTTTTTTCTATTATTCCAATAATTAAGACTCTGGTAAATACCTGTCATTAGCACCGATAAGGGTATAAAATAAAGCCAATTAGCTATTTCCGGATTTTTTAAAAACAAGGTAATTTCATCATTAAAGATATAAACGATGAATAATACTATAAAACTTACTAGTCCCGCTATCATAAGAGAAAGAACTACTAAATGCATAGCATCTTCATCTTTTTTGGGAAGCATTATAGCCAACTCATAACGCCCTGTAGCTACTACCGAGACAATAGAAGCCACAGACATATACAAAGCAAACACTCCAAAATCTTCAGGCGTATAAATCCGAGTTAAAATTGGACTGATAGCTATAGGAATAGCCTGTGCTATAGTAGTACCCGTCATAAGTGTCAAAACATTACGAGAAAATTCTGATTTAGGCTTTAATTTGTTTATCATAGGCACTTACAAATATACTCTATCTCATCATTCTTCAAATATGGATTCATAGGCAAAGAGAGTATCTCATCAGATACTTGTTCAGATATAGGAAAATTTTCCTTGCTATACCCCAAATACCTAAAACACTCCTGTAAATGTAAAGGCATAGGGTAATGTACAGCAGTAGGGATACCTTGCTCTTTTAGTTTTAATTGAACATTGTCTCTATTTTTAACACGCACAGAATATTGGGCAAAAGCACAACTAGCTCTCTCTTCTATAAAAGGTAAAATTAAATCTTTATCTTTTAATGCTTCTGTATACTTTTGAGCTACCTCTTGACGTAGAGCTAAATCTTTTGCATAATATTTTAATTTTACATCAACAATAGCACATTGAATAGTGTCCATACGACCACCCATACCAATGTCCTGATGATAATAACGTTTAGATTGCCCATGCACTCTAAGAGATTTCATCTTCTCTGCTAGTGCGTCATCATTTGTAAAAATAGCTCCACCATCTCCAAAACACCCCAAAGGTTTAGCAGGGAAAAAGCTTGTAGTTGAGATATCTCCCAAATTAGAATCTGTTTTTCCTTTATATGTACTTCCAAAACTCTGTGCACCATCTATGACAACTTTTAAATTGTGTTTGTCTGCTATAGCTTGAATAGCATCCATATCAGCAGGTTGTCCGTAAAGACTTACAGGCATAATAGCTTTGGTTTTTTTTGTAATAGCAGCTTCTATTTTACTAGGGTCAATATTATAGGTTTTTTCATCGATATCCACAAACACTGATTTTGCTTTAAGAAATGCGATAGTCTCCGCTGTGGCTATAAACGTAAAAGGGGTAGTGATAATTTCATCATTAGGTTCAATATCAAGTGCCATCATAGCTAAGAGTAGGGCATCTGTTCCACTACTACAAGTTATGGCATGTTTAGCACCTGTGAAGTTTTGTAAATTCTCTTCCAACTCTTTGACTTCACTACCCATGATATAATTTGATTTATCAAGTACTATATGAATTGCTTCATCTATCTCTGTTTTGTAGAGTTGATATTGATGTTGAAGTTTTGCAAAATCTATGTTCATTTTTTCACCACCTTCAAACTATCTTTTTCAAGTTCATAATGTGCAAAATCATCTTCAGCCTTGCTATCAAAAAATTTAAGTGTATTTCCTGAAATACCAACCCAACCTATCTGTTTCGCTGGGACTCCTACCATCAAAGCATAAGGCTTTACATCTGCATTAACCACTGCACCGGAACCTATAAGGGCATACTCGCCCACAGTTACGCCACATACAATGGTAGCGTTGGCACCAACAGAACAGCCTTTTTTAAGTAACGTCTTCTTAAACTCATCTTTTCTCTGTATAAATGCTCTTGGATTAATAACATTGGTAAATACCATAGAAGGGCCAAGAAAAACATCGTCTTCCACCTCAACACCTTCATAGATAGAGACATTATTTTGTACTTTGACTCCAGAACCGATACTTACCTTTGGTCCTACCACACAATTTTGTCCAAAAGAGCACGCTTCTCCTATGGTAGTATCCGGTAGAACATGAGAAAAATGCCAAATTTTTGTATTGTTTCCTATGTTAACATTCTCATCAACAATACTACTCTCATGTACAAAATATGCTGCCATATTACCCAAGTACCTTTTTACAAAATGGATGATAATTCCCTTTAAGTCCAATAGCATCTAAATTTCTAATAGTAGAAACCGTTGAAATAGAACCATAAGCTTCATCTAATCCAAACCCATTGCCTTTGAGTATCTCTTCATAACTACGTGTATGCAAATCTGTAAATCCTCCAGAGAACTCTATTTCTTCTCCATTTATAGTGATAGAACGATAGGTTCTTTGTCCTACATCTCGTATTTCTTGAGGGATATAGTCATAATTGACAGAAAGAAACCATCTTACATTTGCATTTTTAAGTTTAAATGAACCCGCATTACAATCAGGTGTTTTTACATGCACTACATTTTCTTCTACTTCCCCAAATATCCATGTAAGCATGTCATAAAAATGTACGCCAATATTTGATGCAATACCACCGGATTTTGACTGGTCTCCCTTCCATGAAATGAAGTACCATTTTCCACGACTTGTTAGGTAAGTTAAGTCAATATCATAGACTTTGCCTGGATTCTCTTCCAGTTCTTTTTGTACCTTTTCTTTTAAAGCAATAATCGAGGGATGGAGTCGCAATTGCAAAATATTGTAAACTTTCTGTCCAGTCTCTTCTTCAATTATTTTTAATTGATCAATATTCCAAGGGTTCAATACCAATGGCTTTTCACAAATTACATCCGCTCCACTTTTTAAACCAAAACGAATATGTGAATCATGCAAATAATTGGGTGAACAAATCGAGACATAATCTATCTTTTTGCCTGTATCTCTTCGCCATTTATCAACAAATCTATCAAAACGCTCAAATTCAGTAAAGAAATCTGCTTGAGGGAAATTGCTATCCATAATCCCTATGCCATCATAGGGGTCAAGTGCTGCTACCAATTCATTTCCTGTCTCTTTTATAGCTTTCATATGTCTCGGTGCGATATATCCTGCCGCGCCTATAAGTACAAAATTTTTATTCTCAGTCATTAAAGTCTCCATGTAGGATTGTCTACAATCCCTTTCACATCTATAAGCACTGGCTCTTGCGTACTTATTTTCTCATAATCTGTTCTCTCTAAATCTTTAAACTGTTGATGAGCTACTGACAAGACAATAGCATCATATTTTTTATTTTTATTGAAAGGATTATCAATAATACCATGACGGTAGTATTGTTTGGGCTCAGTAGGATCCACCCATGGGTCAAATACATCTACATTACATCTATATGTTTTTAACTCTTCTATAATATCTACTACTTTAGTATTTCTCATATCTGGGCAGTTCTCTTTGAATGTAACTCCCAAGATTAGAATATTTGCATCTTTTACTTTTTTATCATAAGCAATCATCTGCTTGATGGTTTGTTCTGCAATATATTTCCCCATGCCGTTGTTAATCTGTCTTGCCCCTAGTATCAAATTAGGCTTATATCCTAACTCTTCAGCTTTATAGGTGAGATAATACGGATCCACTCCAATACAATGTCCTCCGACCAGACCAGGGGTAAGCTTAATAAAGTTCCATTTTGTAGCCGCGGCTTCGATGACTTCATTTGTATCAATACCCATAGTATCAAAGATAAGTGCCAATTCATTGATGAGAGCAATATTCACATCTCTTTGTGTATTTTCTATCACCTTAGATGCTTCTGCCACTTTAATACTTGAAGCCAAATGTGTGCCTGCTTCTATGACTGAGGCATACAATGCATCAACCCTCTTAGCTACTTCAGGCGTAGACCCAGAAGTTACCTTGAGTATCTTTTTCACTGTATGCTCTTTATCGCCAGGGTTTATACGCTCAGGAGAATAACCTGCAAAAAAATCTTTATTAAATGCCAGCCCTGAAAATTTTTCCAATTCAGGCACACAAACTTCTTCTGTTACACCAGGATATACAGTAGATTCGTAAATAACAATATCCCCTTTTTTGAGTACTTTAGCAATAGCTTGTGATGATTTGATGAGGGGTGTCAAGTCAGGTCTGCTACTTGCATCTATAGGTGTCGGCACAGTAACGATAAAAATATTGCAACTTTTGACATCTCCCATATTACTTGTAAACACCATACCATTGTGCATAGATTCCTTAACCTGTTTTTCATCTAATTCTAATGTTCTATCAAATCCACGATTAAGCTCATCTATTCGTGTTTGATTGATATCAAGCCCAACAACTTTATATTTTTCAGAAAATGCATGGGCCAAAGGTAACCCAACATATCCTAGACCTATAATGGCTATCTTGTTTTTCATGCTACTTCTTTACATATAAAATATTTCTTTAATCAGAGATATTATACCTAAACAAAATTAGCTCAAACCCCAGGTGCCATCCACATACTTTTAGTCAATCTACTATCTACTAACTTTAATTGATTTTGGTAGACCTCTTCCCACTGTTTTTGGATATTTTTGTAACCTTCGTGATGCGTATTATTGGGCTGATACTCTTTATCCCATGTGATTAGTTGTTCCGATGCACTTGCCATATTTTGATAGATATTTGCTCCCACTCCTGCTGCCATAGCAGCCCCTAAAGCCGTAGCTTCTGTCACTTTAGGAATTTTAATAGTACATCCCGTGACATCGGCAAGTATTTGACACCATAGGTCACCCTTACTGGCTCCTCCTGCGAAGACTATTTCATCTATTTCTAACGCTGTAAAGGCTTTTATTTTTTCTAAATTAATGGCTGAGACTATGCAGGCATTCTCTTCTAGGCTTCTAAACATTGAGGCTTTATTGCAGACCTCTGGGTTAATCGAAAGATTGATAAATGAAGGGGCTGCGTGGTACCATTTTCCGTAGTTCATGCTGTCTGAGAAGATGGGAAGAATACCATGAGAACCTACAGGTACTTCTTTTGCTTTCTCTTCGAGTATTTGATACGTATCAACCCCTCTTTTTTCAGCTTCCAGCTTTTCTAAATCACAAAAAGCATCTCTAAACCATCGCATGATGAGTCCTGAGAAAAAGGTAATGCCTTCAGCTTGAGAGAGCCCCTCTATGACATGAGGATTGACTCTTATACTCATATTTTTAGGTGGCTTGACGGTACTTTTTATATTGACTACCTGTTGCCAAAAAGAGCCACCAAGTATGGCTACTTGACCTTCTTTTACCACACCAAGTCCTGCTGCACCTAACTGCACGTCTTACACCCACCCATGACAACTTGCGTCTGAGTAGAGAGTCCTGTCTCTTTAGCTGCCTCTTCTGTGACATTTCCCATCACACTCCCTGTCTCCAAGACAGGCGGAAAAATATCAGATTTTATGCCTACCTTTTCTGCCATAGCAGGTGACCAGTTGCGTTCTTTTAAAGAAAATATACCTGTTGTCCCACCATTGCTAGGGTCAGTAGCGATGACACCTGAGAGCTTTGCCAGTATCCAGTCACCTATCATACTCACAGAAGCTACTTTTATATAGAGTTCAGGTTCATGATTTTTCAACCAAAGTAATCTTGGTAAAGCACCCAAAGCAAAGGTCTGTCCAGACTCTACATAAAATGCCTCTTCTATGCCTTCATATTGTTCTTTTAAAAAACGTACCTCTTTGTCTGCTCTGGCATCCACATTGGCAACACCCCAGATAGCTTCACCCTCTTTGTCATACACCACAATGCCCTCACGCATAGAGGTGGCAGATACGGCTAAAATATCAGAGCCTTTTAATCCTGCTTTTTCAAGTGCTGTTTTTATGCACCATACAGCCAAATCCCAGTTTTTATCTACATCAAAAGTCATAGACTTTGGCACAGCTTCTACTTCTAGATGTATCCACTCTTTTTGTGCCACAGAGATTTGATTGCCTTTGGTATCAAAGATAACTGCCCTTACCGAGCCTGTACCTGCATCTATTGCCATGAGATATTGCATGGGGACTCCTATAGTGCTTGTTTGAGTTTTGCTTGTTCTAGTTCCCAATACTCCATATCAAAACTATCTGATATAGAGATACTCTGATAGCCACCCAATTTATCGGCATGAAGTACTGCCATCATGGTATGCTCTACCACATCATTAATGACCTCTGCTTCTTTTTGTGTCTTTCCAAAAGTCACTATACCGAAGTCCTTTATCACCGCATACTTAGGGTTTGTATCGAGCATAATTTCATCTGTTTTGTATGCATTAAAGTAGGTCTCGTACGCCACTCGGTAATGTCTTAATGCATCTTCTACATCCCAATCTTCCAGTACCAAAGGCACACGTTTAGTTCTTATGATATGTTCAGGCGTAAGCACCCCACGAGTCACTTTGGCTCGGAGATTCTCTTGTGATGCATAGTGCAGTGCCAATGGTGTTTGATTGACATGTATAAATTTATCTATCTTTAAATCATCCAAGTCAAATGCTTTAGGGGTCATCTCATCCAATTCTACCTTAGCATGCTCTTCTAAAAATGCTTCTGCTTTACTTACCGCTTCTATCATCTTATCGTACGATTTTTTTGCATCATTATCAAAGGTGAAAATGCCATGGTTATGCAAGATGATTCCCTCGCAGGCATCCCAGTCAAAATCATGCTCTGTCATCTCATAAATCTTCTGAGCCAAAATAAACCCAGGCATTACATAAGGAACTATAAGAAAATTAGGATAGAGTTTTTCTATACTCTCTTTGCCCTGTTTAGAGTTGCTTATAGTCACCACAGCATCTGCATGGGTATGGTCTACCACCTTAAATGGTATGAGTGCGTGAAGTATCGCTTCTACAGAGGGGTTGGGTGCGGTTTTGTCTATCATCGCTGCTTTTTGTCCGCTTACCATGTCAGTATCTGAAAGATTTTTCATCTTTGCCATCTCTAATAGTGTCTCCATCTTTACAGGAGCAAAACCTTCTGCCTTTATGCTTACCAAGTCCCAACCTGAGCCCTTCACGTAGAGTATCTCTTCACCATTTACCATACTTTTTACAGAAGTATTGCCTCCTCCATGCAGTACAAGTTCATCACTTTGTCCTAACAAATTAGAGGTATACACACGCATATCAAGGTCAGTTTTACACATCTGTGCCTTCGCATCATCCCATAGATTTTTCACGCGCTATCCCAATACTTCTAAATTGTCTGTATATTTGTGCTCACAGTATGGCTCATAACTTGACTTGTACACGGCATAGTGTGCTGAAGCCTTGTGTCCGTCAAGTGCCGCTTCATCTTCCCATGACTCATACGCCATAAATTTTCTAGGATTGTCAGCATATTGAAATATCTCATAAAATATCACACCCTTTTCTGCTTTACTTGGCTCCACCATCGCAGAAAGAAGATCTTTCATCTTTGCTATGCTTTCCGCATCATCTTTTGCTATGAATGTTACGCGTTTTGTGATTGTCATTGTTTTCTCCATTTTTTTATTTTTTTATTTTACTCATTTTCACAGCGCATTCGCTTACGCCGTCTCATATACCAATACATAAAGCCACCACCAAGAAACAATCCACCCAATACCTGTACCCAAGCAGAGAGAAGTATACTTTTATGAACGATAGTTTTGTGCATGTCATTATCTATGTTTACACCTGCAAATTTCGCTGTATGCACCATGAGTGAGACTGCCAAGTCTTTGCTTGGGAGTTCTTTATGACATGCTAGACATGCGCCTTGACGGTCAAGTTTATCTAAGGTTTGTTTGTCAAGTGCTTGAGAGAGTTTCCAGTGGTTTCCTACTGTTTGCACCTGTGTACCATTTTCATCTATCATCACTGAGTAGTCATGCTTTAGATTTGGTATGGCAGGTATCTGCTCGTCCACTTGTTTGACCAAAAGTTTTTTTTGGGCATCCATGAGGTCGACAATGGTTGTCTTGCTCTGATCTGCAAAATACTTCCCACCATTAACACCTTTCCCTTGTGCTTTTAAGCTTGTATGACAACTCTCACAGGTACGTGACTTTTTACTTACAGTATGTGGTTGCACAGGAGACATCACGATGGAGTTTACTCCCTCTTTATCTGCTTTTACTGTACCATTGTTTTCTACACCTTTAAGCTTCCAAATGTGGTTTTGAAGCAAAGCATTGCCATCTTTACCTATGACAGTGAGTGTCACTTGACATCCTGGAATTGTAGGAGAGATGCGTCCTTCTCCATTTTGAGAAAGAGCTGGGTCTTCCCAACGTAAGTAGGAACGTGTTTCTGTCACCTTTCCATCTACCAAGAAGTCTTTGAGGGTATCCACCTCTCCTGTTTTCCCATTGACATGGTGTTTCGATGCCGCCAGATAGTCTGGATTTTGTTTTCCTCCTGAGTAGTCTACCTTCACATGACAACCATAACACTGTGGTGCCCATGTTGCATGGCAGGTGTAACACTCCAACTTATCCGTATGCGCTTCTATCTGATCCATCGCCACTAAACCCTCTTTGGAGATTTTTTCTTCTTCTTTTAGAAGTTTAAGGGGTTTAAGTTCGATGTCTTTCCCTGAAGAGAGATGCATCAGTACCTTGTTGCCTTTACGTACCGCCTTAGTCAGAGGGTTTCCTCTGGCTGAAAGTAAGAAACCATCTCCTCTCTCTTTAGGGATGGCACCTTGTTTCAAGTACTCTGCCAACGATTTGGTTGTACCTCTTGCTTTGCCTGTTTTAGGCGTGGTGGCAAACTCATCACTATAGCCTAATGGCAACTCCCAAGGGTATTTCTTCGTCGTTCCGTGGCAGTCTTGACACTCTATCTCCACAGCACCTAAGTTCGCACCTCTTGCAAAGCCATCTCCATGCATATCGTTAGAGGTATGACAGTCTTGACAGAGCATCCCTTTGGAGTAGTGTATATCCTCTGTAAGATGCAAATAACGCTTCGTATGTAACTTTGGTTGTCCATTACCTTGAGCGTCAAAGGTGGCTTTATACTCTGTCTCCATCAATCCTTGGTAACTTACCCCGATACGCTTACCACGGTTATGACATGTCGTACAGGTCTCTACAGGAATGCCTGAATAGTTCACATCATGCACAGAGACTTTCACGTCACGAGAAGACTGAATAACATGCACCAACATATGCCCGTCTTCTTGTGTGGGGATACTCGTGTCTTTACCTTCATAAAGTCCTGCATTAGAATAAGGCACATGACAAGAAGCACAGCCTATCCCTCTGTAGTCTCCTCTTCTTTTTCGTCCTTTGCCCCCTGTGTGACAACGCAAACACTCTTGACGCAAATAGGTATACACCGAAAGTGATGGATCTTTCTCTACCTCCTCGGCAGTAGGTGCCGCAGGTAGTTCTTTGGTTACATCAAGCATAGCTTGGGGTTCTTGTTTTTGGAGCTTTGCCATATAGGCTTTGTAAACCTCTGTACCTTGGCGTTCATGCAGTGACTTGGTACCAAAGTTTGTGTAGGTGTGCTTATACCCCTCTTTTGCACCAAATCCCCACATGGCACCGTGGATTTTCCCTTGCTCTGTTGCCATAAGGTTGTTCTCTTGGGCAGCTACTTGATTAGGGTGACACATCCCACAGGTATTTTTGTTTATCCATGGACTTGCAGGATAAGGGTAGTATTCTTTAGGGCCTTCGTGGGTTTTAAAATACGCCAAAGTCCCCTTATGTGCCTCTTCTTTTTGCGTCGCTTCGGGGTTACCTCCATGACAGACGATACAGTCATTTCCTTTTGCCCCTGCTTCATCTGCTTTTTGCAAAATGGCTTGCATCATGCCTGAGTTTTTATCACGAATATCTTTAATGCCTGCATGGCAGACAATACACTCATTTTGTAACTGCGCTACCAAAAGGTTTCCAAAAACTAAGAAAAAAAGGATGATTATTTTCATCTTCACAACTCCTACACGAAAGTCTATTATTATAGCAGGTATTCATATTAGATTTACACGAATATGCTATAATTTACTAATTGAACCCTCTAAATAACCTAGACATTCACAATGGGTTTTGCAAATGTAAGATTGTACAAGAGGTTTACAAGTCCTAGCCATAGCTAAGTCGCAGTAAATATCTTGTGCAAGATTGCGTTTGCAAAGCCCACCCTGCGGGCATCACTAGCTTTCGCCTAGGCTAGAGATGTTGTGAACATCTAGGTTATTTAGCGGGTTCAACTCTATAAAAACTGGACGTATGTATGAAAAAACTTCTTTTACTTGGGTTTCTTGCCCTGTTCACATTTGCTCATGCAAAAATGGTAGATGGCATTGCATGTATTGTTGAGAGGGAGTGTATTACTTCTGCTGAAATACGTGCTATCCAAACACAATATTCTATCTCCAAAAAAGAGGCCCTCAATCTTCTTATACAAGACAGGTTACAAAAATCTGCCATGAGAGATATTGTCATTGATGAAAAAGTGATTGATAGTAAGATATCAAGCATCGCTGCACAAAACAATCTTACTGTGCCTAAAATGCAGAAGATATTAAAAGAGCAAGGTACCTCTTGGGAAAAATACCGCTCAAGCATTAGAAATGCTATGAAAAAAGAGAAGTTTTTTCAAGAACATGTAGTCAATACCATCCCCGAACCAAGTGAAGATGAGCTCAAACTCTACTATACAAACCATAAAGAGCAATTTATCTTGCCAAGTACGATAAACCTCATCGAGTATAGTGCTAAATCAGAGCAAAAAATGAAAGATTTTTTACGCACTAAAGATACAAAGAAAGTAAAAAGCCATCAAGTCACTAAGTCAACCAAAGATTTAAACCCTACACTTCTTAGTACTATTTTACAAACACAAGACGGCTCATACACTCGTCCTTTTAATGCCGGGGACAAATATATCAGCTACAAAGTGCTTTCTAAAAGTGGTGAGATTACTATGCCTTTCGAGTCTGCTAGAGGTGCAGTTGCTGCAAGATGGAAAAAACAACAACAGACAAAAGCAATCAAAGATTATTTTGAAAAGCTTAAAACAAATGCTGACGTGCAATATATAAAAAGATAAGGAAAAACATGGGATTAAAATCCGATAAGTGGATACGCGAAAAATCAATCAATGAAGCGATGATAACACCTTTTTGTGAAGGTTTGGTAGGAGAGGGTGTTGTCTCCTATGGACTCAGTTCTTACGGGTATGACATTCGTGTCACAGATGAATTTAAAATCTTTACCAATATCAATGCCGAAGTGGTAGATCCAAAAGATTTTAACGAAAACAATGTTGTTGACTTTAAAGGTGACATCTGTATTGTACCGCCTAACTCTTTTGCACTTGCTAGAACCGTTGAGTACTTTAAAATGCCTAAAGACACTTTGGCTATTTGTCTAGGTAAAAGTACCTATGCACGTTGTGGTATCATCGTTAATGTCACGCCATTTGAGCCAGGCTTTGAAGGGCATATTACCATCGAGATATCTAACACCACTCCACTACCTGCAAAAATCTATGCCAACGAGGGTATCGCACAAGTTCTTTTCCTTCAAGGAGATGAAGAGTGTGAAACAACCTATGCAGACAGACGTGGTAAGTACCAAAGTCAAACAGGTATCACATTACCAAGAATTCTCAAAAAAGACGTTTAGTCTTTTTTAACTATAAATCACTCCCCTTAAGATAAATCTATTATAATTTATTACCATAAATTTTATATATAAAGGGGAAAGTATGGCATTTTTTGATTTTTTAGGTAATGCAGGTAAAAAACTGCTCGGTAAAGGTGATGACAACGAAGCCATCAAAAATGAGATAGAATCTAGTTTTTCTGAACTTCCAGTGCAAGGTTTGGTTGTAGAGGTAGATGATGATACTGTTGCGCTAGGTGGTGTTGCTACAGATGGCGCAACAAAAGAAAAAGCGATTCTCATAGCAGGAAATGTTGAAGGCATCTCAAAAGTAAATGCTGACCAGCTGGTGACACTGACACAAATTTCTGAAGAGAATGTACGAGAAGAAGAGGTTTTTGAACCTGTATTCTACACCATTCAAAAAGGTGATACACTTTGGGGTATCTCTTCGGAGTTCTACGGAAACGGTAGTAAGTACCCTCTCATTGTAGAGGCCAATCTTGAAGTCATCAAAGACGCAGACCTCATCTATCCGGGTCAAGCGATTCGTATACCTGAACTTATCGTTTAGGTACGCTACGCTTTCTCTTCATCCTCTTGATAAATAGAGAGTGAAGGGAAAGCAAACTCCAAATGATTCTCTTCTAAAATATCCATAATTTTATACATCACATCTTCTTTTACTTTTAACCACTCATTCCAATCTGTAGTTTTGGAAAAACAATAGACCAATATGTTGATACTTGATTCAGAAAACTCGTCCAAATAGACAAGTAAAGTTCTTTTTACTCCTAAAGAATCTTCTCTTGAAACAAGTTTTGCACTCTTGTTCAAACGTGCACTGTAACTTGTATTTTCTGTTGCTATACCTTTGTGCTCTTTAAGCATTTCACGAATAGCTTCAATAGCTGTTGAGAGATCAGATGCTTTAGAATCATACTTCACGGCTAACTTCATTTTGATTCTACGCCCAATGACCCTTCTGCTCCAGTTCTTTACATCTCCATTTGCCAAAACGCCATTAGGAATAGAAATCATCGCATTATCAAAAGTACGCAGTGTTGTTACCCGTAAACCTATCTCTACCACCGTACCTTCTTTCCCATCTACCACTATCCAATCACCTTGAGAAAACATATCACTCATCAGTATAGAGACTGTACCAAAAAAGTTTGCAAGACTCTCGCGTGCGGCCAAGGCTACTGCAAACCCCCCAATCCCCAGTCCAGAGAGTACTGCAGTAAGATTGACTCCGGCAAGATACAACACAAGCAATAGACCAAAAATGATAATAAGAAAATTAATAAT
>VCAW01000095.1 GCA_013607775.1 Campylobacterota bacterium
AAAACGGTATTTCATCTTCATTGATGTCAATTTCTGGAATGTTTGACGTTGGTTGCTGTGCAGCTGCCGGAGCTGATGGTGCAGGTTGGCTATAGCTGTTTTGCTGTTGAGCTGGTGCTTCGTATGAAGAACCTCCTTGTTGGCTGTAACCATTTCCACCCATAGGTGCTGCTTCATCTTTGCTTCCTAGCATTTGGAGGCTTTCCACAGTCACTGAGTGCTTGCTTCTTTTACTTCCATCTTGTGCTGTCCACTGATCTAACTTCAATCTTCCGTCTACTAAAACTTTGCTACCTTTACGTAAGTACTGGTTGGCAATTTCAGCAGTTCTACCAAAGAATGTAATGTCAACAAAAAGAACTTCTTCTTTCTGCTCACCGGTTTGAGATTTAAATTTACGTGATGTTGCGATGGCAGTATTACCAATGGCAGCTCCACTTTGTGTATATCTAATCTCAATATCTCTGGTTAGATTTCCTGCTAAAATTATCTTGTTGTACATAAGGTTGCTCCTGTTAAGTGCTTTTAATTACGCTTCTGTTGATTCAGCCGCTGCTTCAGTTTCAGCTACTGGTTCAGCTTTTTTGTTTGCTGCTTCTACAAGTTTGTTAAATTGTGCAAGCTCTTTTTGTTTTACATATTTAACAGTCAAAAACTTGATAACGTCTTCGTTAATTTTAAGAAGTCTTTCAAGCTCGTTGATAAGTGTACCTTCAGCTTTATAAAGAAGAACAGTGTAGTAACCTCTGTCATTTTTCTCTACTTGGTAAGCAAGTTTTCTCATACCCATATCGTTAGTAGCAAGAAGTTCACCACCATTGTTGGCAACGATCTCTTTGATTTTTGCAATCTGTGCTGCAGTCTCTTCGTCTGTAAGTGTAGGTTTAACTACAAACAGTGTTTCGTAACATGTCATAATGTTTCCTTTTGGTTTAATAGCCCATTAAAAATGCGGATAACATTGAATATCCGTCCAAAAATGAGCAAGAATTTTGGAACGGTAATTATATCTAAATGACCTTAGTATTTTATTAAGTTATAAATACCCTTGTAACTTAATCAACATACTATAAAGTAAAACTTCTTTTTGTGTGGCAGGCGCTTTTTTAATAGCCAGTTCACTCTCTAATAAATGTTCAAATATTTTTAGTAAAGAAGCAGATTTTACTCGTAGGGCAAGTTGTGCTTTTTGTTCTTCTATAGGCTTAGGGAGCTTGTAGCCTAAAATAGCGGCAGAGTCTACGTGTCCATTGAGTTTGATATAGGCATGAAAGAGGAAAATTTGATTGACAAAATACTGTGTCGCTCTAAGTATGGCTGCTTCATCTTCTCCAATATCAAGGAGTTTTGTAATGGTGTCAGTAATGGGTTTCTTGTTAAAAAGGTCGATGAGTAGTTGTTCTGTAGCCAGTGGTGCAGTGGAGTAAACAAGTCGGTCTATGTCTTTTCCTGTTACTTTTGTGCCAAGTATGGCTAGTTTGTCAAGTTCATTGGCGCATAGAGCTAGATTATTGTTAAGTACAAGCATAAGATGTTGGAGAGCATAATGGTCAATATCTAGCTGTATTTGCTGTGCTTTTTGTTGCAATACGGCAACACCATCTCTAATGTTAGGCTCAAAAAATCGTACCCAAACCCCACCTTTTTTGTCTGTAAATGCAGCCTGCATAGAACGTGCATCTTTTGCAGCTCCTGCATAGCCATAAAGAAAGTAATTGTCAGGGTTTTTATTTGCCAGTTCTCCCAGTACATCGAGCTCTTTTTTGGGTATTTTCTTCTCATGTTTTACCACAACAAGATTTGTACCGCCAAAGAGTGAAGTTTGAGACAAAAAGTTTTTCGCTTGTTCAAAATTCCACTCATCATGGTAGAGTGAAAGCATCGACTCTTTGGCATCAAGTTTTTTGATGTAGCTATCGATGTAATGGTCTACCATATAGTCATTTTCACCATAAAATAGTACGGCTTTTGGTAATGATTGGCGTAGACGTTGGTCAAATTCTCTTTGGTACATTACAACTCCATCTCTTCTTTACTTAACTTCTCTACCAACTCAGTCATAATCACAGCTTGGGCGATGTTTACTTCACTTATCTTGACACGTATTTTATCAAAAAGCATGACATTGTCACCATGGAGGTTGACGGTAATACCTTTGATATCTCCAAGTAATACAGCTTTTGCAGATTCGCCTGCTTCGATGACTTCTGCGTCAAAGGCTTCGTCTAGATGTTCTTCTGCCCAGCGTGCAAATTTACGGTCTCTAAAGTCCCACTCACACTTGGTAGCTTCACGTTCAAGTTCAGATACTCTGGCGCATAGAGGCTCAATATTTCGTAAGAGGTAACTTGCCTCTTCTTCATCTTCACGCAGTTGTGTTTTGATGAGTCTGTGCAGTATGAGGTCGGAGTAACGTCGTATAGGTGAGGTAAAGTGGCTGTAGTGACTAAAGCCTAGTCCAAAATGTCCGACATTATGTGCAGCATAAGAGGCTTGGCGTAGTGACTTGATAACCATGGCATCGACCTCAGAGGCTAAGCCCATTTTGTCTGCTTCTTTTTGAATGGCACGTATGAGTGAAGGACTGTCATCATACTCTTGAACGTAGAGTCCTATGGCTGCAAGTTCTGTGAGTAGTTGCTCTATGCGAGAGAGCTGTGGAGGCTCATGGATACGGAAAATACTGTCACCATCTCCCTCAAATCGTTTAGCACTTTCTTGGTTGGCTAAAAGCATACACTCTTCTATGAGAGAATGTGAAGGAGTACCTGTCTCTATACTGGTCTCTTTAAGTAAGTGGTCTGCATCTATGCTGAGTTTTGTCTCTTCGCTTCTAAAGTCAAAACCATCCTTGAGACGTTCTTTGCGTAGTCTTTTTGTGATGTCGTAGAGTGGCATTAAGTAAGTGAGTATCTCTTTCACTTTACCCGTAGCTTCACTTCCGCTGTTGTCTATAATTTTGTCTATATCATCATAGTTAAAACGGTGTTTTGAGTGGATTATGGCTTCAAAAAATTCCTCTTTTATCGGTTTGAGGGTGTTTCTGTCAAGTTCTATCTTGGCTACAAAGGCAAGCCTGTCTACTTTGGGTTTAAGAGAACAGATATTTTCACTAAGCTCACGTGGTAGCATAGGGAAGGATTTGTGTGGTAAGTAGGTGGTGAAACCACGTTTCTTAGCTTCTACATCTATAGCAGTAAAGTAGGGTACATAGTGACTTACATCGGCGATGGCAACGTAAAGTGTATGGGCTTGCATATCAAAATAGATAGCATCATCAAAGTCTTTGGCAGTCACAGGGTCAATGGTACAAAAGTCCAAATGTGTAAGGTCTACACGCTCAGGATGTTCGTTTTTATCTACCTCTTGTTCGACCTCTAGTGCTTCTGTAACACATTCGGGAGGGAAGGCATCTTCTCTGTGGTAGAGTGCCAAAGAGATTTTTTCATCGACTCTAGCATCACCCAAGTGTCCAAAGACTTCTAAAACTTTGTCATCATCTATGTCGACTTTCAGTACAGTGCCAAGTTTAAACGCTTTTAAGTCCATGCCTTCCATGACAGCATGTGTAGGTTCCCCTGTACGTATGTTGAGTATGCTGAAGTTGCCTTGTTCATCACGGTGTGTGTAGGTGATGGTAAAGAGGTGTGCTTTGTCTATGACAGTGACTACCTTACCACTGGCTCGCCCACGTCTAGCGATGATACGTTTAACCACGACTTCGTCTCCATGTTTTGCATCACCCAAATGGTCTGGTTCTACAAGGAGGTCTTTTTGTTCTTTGAATGCGGCTTCCACATAGCCTCTACCATCTTTTCCGATATAGAGTCTGCCTGCACGGTAGAGTGAGTGAAGTTTCCATAAGCCGTTTACTTCTTCTACTGCACCAGTGCTTTGTAGAAATTGGAAGGTGTTTTGGTCTTCTTGTTCGATGTCTGAAGCCAGACATCCGTTAGTGAGCTGTATAGCAAAGGCATTCATAGTTGGATGCCTTTTAAAAAGGTTAAGTGAATTATTTTAGTCATAAAAAGATTATAGCAGATTAGTGTTTTAATGCCTCTAATCTTTCTATACGAGCTTCTGTACTTGGATGTGTAGCAAAAAGTTGGCTCAGTGACATATCTTTTCCTGAAAATGGGTTAATGATAAACATATGGGCTGTTTGTGGGTCTGCTTCTGGCAACACAGTACCTCGTGCATAGTTATCTAGCTTTGCTAAAGCAGACTGTAACCACTCTGGGTGTCCTGTCATCTTGGCTGCACCTTCATCTGCTAAAAATTCACGGTTACGGCTGACTGTCATTTGTATGATGGTTGCAGCCATTGGTATGATGAACATGAGTGCGAGGGTGACAAATAAGTTGGGTCTGTCTCTGTCTCCTCCACCAAAAAAGAGTCCAAAGTTTGCAAGCATGGCGATGGCACCTGCGATAGATGCTGTTACTGTACCTATGAGCATATCATAGTGCTTTACGTGGCTGAGTTCATGGGCGATGACTGCTTCGACTTCTTGTTCTGTCATGAGGTCTAAAAGCCCTTGTGTCACAGCGACTGCTGCATGTTCATAGTCACGTCCTGTAGCAAAAGCATTGGGTTGTTGCTCTGGTATGATGTATAAAGCAGGCATAGGTAGTTCTGCTTTTTGAGTGAGACGTAATACAATGTTATAAAGTCCTGAAGCTGAGTTGTGGTCAACAGGTATGGCATTGTAGTGTTTGAGTACGGCTTGGTCACTGTAGTAGTAAGCATAAAAGTTCATCCCTGCAGCTGCTAAAAATGCGATAATCATCCCCGTTTGACCAGCTATCATCCCACCAAACCAGATGAAAAGTAGGGTAAGCCCTGTCATGAGGGCATAGGTTTTGAATTGTTCCATAAAAAATATCCTTTGTTTTTATTTTACTCTACCATATAGGTGCAAACCGAAGGTAAATCACGCACTATGCTATAATAAATGTATGTATATAAAAAACTATTGACACTAAGTCTCTTTTTGACTGTTTCTCTTATGGCTACAAGTAACACAAGCATTATAACTATCACCTCTGCAATAAAAGAGCGGATGATAAAAGGTAACTCATGGCATAAAGGGTGTCCTGTAGGGCTTCAAGATTTACGCTACTTACGCATAAAGTATCTAAACTTTGAAGGTAAAACGAAGATGGGTGAGATGATAGTACATAAAGAGGTAGCAGATGAGGTAGTAGATATCTTTCATGAACTCTACACCATAGGCTACCCTATACATAAAATGAAACTCGTTTCAGACTATAAAGGCAACGACTGGCAGTCGATAGAAGCAGACAATACCTCTGCTTTTAACTGTCGTAATGCTACGGGTAGCAAGAAGTGGTCAAGACACTCTTATGGTAAAGCGATAGATGTTAATCCTATAGAAAACCCTTATATTTCAAGAAAAGGGCGCATTTCTCATAAGGCTTCACTCAAATATAGAATACGCGAACATAGGTTAGATATACATCCAGATAATAAAGCACTACTGCTTAAATATGACCAAGCCACACAGATATTTAAAAAGTATGGTTGGAAGTGGGGTGGAGACTGGTCAGGAGTGAAGGATTATCAACATTTTTCGAAATGATTGATAAATTATTTTTTTGTTTTAATTTTTAAAATAATCCAATAGATTGTGGTGCTTAATATAGAGTACATAAGTGAAAATATTGGAAACATAAAAATTGCAAATATATTATGCCCACCATCACTAAAATAGAGATGGTGATATTCTTTTTCTTTATTACTCCATGTTGCTTGCTCTATGTTTGACCATATACCATCTCCATCTCTATCTAAAAAAGATACCTGATAATCTAAATAAAGGTCATAGCTATACCATCTTAGAATGACGACACTACTCATAATAATAACGGAGAGGAAGATACTAAAAGTAAACAGTGTAACACCATTGTATTTGTAACGAAGTTTATGAAAAATATATATTGGTACAAATAATAGTATGACAAATACTATAATAGAAATTATTTGGAAGAGTGACATAATATCCTCAAAAATTGTATTTGGTTAGCCTAAATTATTGTATTTTACTTCTATCCTAATGAACGACAAATTATTGTCGTTCATTTACTATTCTCACTTCTTAAACACGTTCCCCAACATTCCTTTAATAGCCCCTTGCAAATCAGCAGGGTAGATAACAAATTTAGAATTTGAACTTTGGCTTATTTTTTCAAGTGAATTGATGTATCGGTCTCCGAGCAAGAACATGGCAGGGAGTTCTTTGTCTTGGATGTTTTCGCTTATCATTCTGATGGCTTCGGCTGAGGCGTTGGCTAGAGTTATTTGTGCTTTTGCTTCACGTTCTGCAGCAGCTAGTTTACCATCTGCTTCCAAGATGGCAGCGTTTTTGTTACCTTCAGCAGTAGTCTCTATGGCACGTCTTTCACGTTCAGCTGCTGCTTGACGCTCCATAGAGTCTTGCATAGAGGCTGATGGGCTGATGTCTTGAATTTCGACAGATTTTACAGTTACACCCCAGTCGGCTACGTCATCAACTATCTGGTCTTTGAGCTTTGTTTTGATGGTTTCACGGTTTGAAAGGGCTTGATCTAGGGTCATCTCACCCAAAATAGAACGCAGTGTAGTCATCACAAGTTGTTGGATGGCAAGTCTGAAGTCTTCAATACCATAGAGTGCATCACGTGGGTTGGTAACACGTATGAATGTAACAGCATTGGTTAAAATAACGGCATTATCACGGGTAATGACTTCTTGTTGAGGGATATCTAAAATGATATCTCTCGTGGTGATTTTTTGACGTACTGCTTCGATGTAAGGTACAATGATGTTAAGTCCAGGTCCTAGTGTACGAGAAAACTTACCCAATCTCTCCACAACCCACTCTTCGCCTTGTGGTACAATATTGATACCTTTATAGAGGGTGATAATGACACCAATAGCTAGTATTACAACAATATTTAATGCTTCCATGTTTTTTTCCTTATTAACTTAGTGGTTCAACTTCTATCAGTTGTCCGTTTATTTCTACTATTTTTACACGAGTATTTTTGTCTAGGTCTACTTTAGAGGTAGCATGCCATGAAGTGTTGCCAAGTACAGGTGAATCAAAAGTGACTTTACCTCTTGCGTGAGGATGTATCTCTTCTAATACCGTACCTAATGTGTCTAGGCGGTAGTTTGACTGCCCACTGTCAGTCACCGGTGGCTCTCTAAACCACTTAAACCATGCACCAATGGCAAGAATGGAAAGTACCATCCAAATACTCAGTTCTACAGTAAAAGAAGTGCCTAAGAGTGTATCAACTATACCCACAACAATGGCAGCAACACCCAGACCAAGCATAAAGAATGTACCTGTACTCATCTCGATGATAAGTAGCACAATCCCAAAGACTATCCAGTGCCACCATAAGACAGTTTCATTTAAAAATCCAATCAATGTCACTCCTTAAAATTTATTTAATCTATTATATCATAAAAGATTAACAGGCTAAAAGTAAAGATAATAAGTATTATTTCGGTATAATCGCGCAAATTTATTAAATTACGTAAGGATAATACATGTCAACTTTAAATGTATATTATGACAAAGATTGTGATATCAATATCATCAAATCTAAAACAGTAGCAATGATCGGTTTCGGAAGCCAAGGACACGCGCACGCAGAAAACCTTAGAGATTCTGGTGTTGAAGTGGTTATCGGTCTTAGACCAGAGGGTTCTTCATGGAGCAAGGCAATTGCTAAAGGTTTTGAAACATTGACAGTAGCTGAAGCATCTGCTAAAGCTGACGTAATTATGATTCTTCTTCCAGATGAAAATCAAAAAGAGATTTACGAAGCAGAAATTGAGCCAAACCTTAAAGAAGGTGCAACGATTGCATTTGGTCACGGGTTTAACATCCACTACGGAAGAATTATTCCAAGAAAAGATATTAACGTAATAATGATCGCACCAAAAGCACCAGGACATACTGTACGTTCTGAGTTTGTAAGAGGTGGTGGTATTCCAGACCTTATCGCTGTTGGTCAAAATCCAAGTGGTACAACTAAAGAGCTTGCGCTTTCTTATGCATCAGCTATCGGTGGTGGTAGAACTGCGATTATCGAAACAACATTCAAAGACGAAACTGAAACGGATCTTTTTGGTGAGCAAGCAGTACTTTGTGGTGGGGCAGCGTCTCTAGTACAAGCTGGTTTTGAAACACTTACAGAAGCAGGTTACGCACCAGAGCTTGCATACTTCGAATGTCTTCACGAGCTTAAACTCATCGTTGACCTTATGTTCGAAGGTGGAATCGCTGACATGAGATACTCTATCTCTAACACTGCTGAGTATGGAGACTATGTTTCAGGAAAAAGAGTTATCAACGCTGAGTCAAAACAAGCAATGAAAGACATCTTAACTGAAATCCAAGATGGTAGATTTGCAAAAGACTTCATCTTAGAAGGTCAAGCAGGATACCCACGTATGAATGCTGAAAGAAACAACGATAAAGAAAAACTTATCACTAAAACTGGTAATAAGTTACGTGAGATGATGCCGTGGATTTCAGCAAACAAAATCGTAGACCAAGAAACTAACTAATCTTTTTAGTTATTTCACAGCATCTTTGGAGGATGTGTTCGGTCAGCTACTGCACGTAGCCTCACTCTCACAAACCTCCAAATCTACTGCAAACTAACTAAAAATATTTAGTTAGTTGGTAGCCTTCTTTACCCAAACATTCAAATCTGAATACAACTCAACAAAAATATTAGTACTCTTAGCTGATTGAAATTAAGCAACAAATCTTTAGTTGGTTTGACTTTTCTTTTTACTTATTTTAAAATTCACTATTCACTATTCACTATTCACTATTCACTATTCACT
>VCAW01000129.1 GCA_013607775.1 Campylobacterota bacterium
ATGATTTCATCATACGACTCTTCAACCTCGCCTTGTGTTTTTGGTGTAAACTCTGAAACTTTTTCTATATCATCATTGTATTGTGTGTGAAAGTCAGCTAAGCTCATCTCTTTGACACCCATCAACTCAGCATTACCAACTTTAATACTACTGGTATTCATTGCAGCCTGTGAACAATTAGCACTTCCCGAGAAAACGATGACTTTATCATGATATAAAAAGGCATAGTATTTGGCATGTAGAAATGCTTGTTTCGGCTTATCCTGTGCATGATGTGTGAAATTCGTAGGGATGATAGTTGTGTTAGATTCAAGTGTTTTTATTATTTCTTCTGTTAGTTCAGAGTGACGATTCTGAGCATAGATCTCTATTACTTTAGGTGAGAAAACTTCATTAAGCTGCTGAATAGTTTTCCCTTCACTATCAAAGTAAGGGCTCTGAATAATTAGTTTGTCACATCCCGTTTCTACATATACTTTCATCTGCTCTAATAGAGAAGATTTAGTATTTATTCTTCCAATTAATCCAGCAGGTGGTTCCATATTGATAGACCATGGTGCAGTTTCTTTGTTGTATGCATTGTTGACCGCATTAGAAATATTGTACGTATAAGGCAATCTCTTAATCACACCATTTAGATAGTCTTGAAAGGCATTGAATACTGCTGTCCCATCTTCTTCTGTGTCGTACCTATTCCAGATCTCTGCATTTTGTCGCCAACCACCAAAGGTAAGGTTTCCACTGCCAACATACAAAGAGGCTCTATCATGACTTGATAGTAAAACTGCTTTTGGATGAAATCTATCATACGATCTATCTAAACTTACAGGGACAACTCTATATCTTTTGCCAAGACCATGGATAATCAACTTTTGATTTTCATAGCTTTCTTGAACACATTGAGCATCTGCAAATATTGTGAGTGATGGACTGCCCATCTTTTTTAGAAATTTTAATACAACTGTTTGTATAAAGATAAAGTCTATATTGTGTGTTAAGACAATAATACTATGAACATTTTTTGCCTTATTTATTGATTTTAGTAAATCTTCTGTCATGCTGTCTCTCTTAATCTGTTAATAACATCATCACTCATATCATTTTTGATAAAATTTCCATTGTCTAATGCATCACATATACCAATATCCGACATCATACGAATTGTATTATTTAGTCTACTGCCACTCACCCCAGCATTTGTATCAATGCCTGTAGATACAAGCTTTTTCCCTTCTGGGAAGAATCGTAATGAGCATTGTTGCCCTTGTCCCATTTTTCGCAATGTTGTCTTCAGGTGAGGTTCGACAACACAAAAATTAGTGACTTTTACTATAGATTCATACACCTTTGATGTATGCAGTTCATCGAGGATATGAAATGCTTTTCTCATGTAGTCATTTTCTACAGTGC
>VCAW01000080.1 GCA_013607775.1 Campylobacterota bacterium
GATGAATTCATACCATATTATAACAGAGGAGGAGTTAACCGACTAGCCCACATATTTTTTCTAAGTTTGGAACAAAAAATGAATTGTCACTTTTAAAACAATATCTTAAAGAGGTAAATAGAATGGATATGTCACAAGACTTTAAAGGAGGCTTTAGAGGAAGTGATCCTCATCCTAAGATATTGAAAAAATATACTGAAGATGCAATAAAAGCTATTGAGAGTAGAGAGATTAATTAACCTCTCTACTTTCATCTGCACCTAGCTCCATCACTTGCCAAGGCAAGCCTTGTTTGTTGAGCTCATCCATAAATGGATCAGGGTCAAACTCTTCCATGTTAAAGATACCTTTGCCTTGCCATTTACCCTCTAACATGAGTTTAGCACCTATCATGGCTGGTACGCCTGTGGTGTAGCTGACCCCTTGGCTTAGAACTTCTGCATAACACTTTTCATGGTCTGAGACTTGGTAGATATACACTGTTTTTTCAACGCCATCTTTAATACCTTTGGCAAAGATGCCGATGTTAGTTTTTCCTTTGGTACGTGGGCCTAGGCTCGCTGGGTCAGGGAGTAGGGTAGCTAAGAACTCCATAGGGACTATCTTCATCCCTTTATGTTCTACCTCTTTGATGCCTAACATCCCCACATTTTCAAGACACTTCATGTGTGTCAAGTAGCTCTCTCCAAAGGTCATGAAGAAGCGTATGCGTTTAAGCCCCTTGATATGCTTAACTAAGGACTCCATCTCTTCATGGTAGAGCAGGTAAGAGTCTTTTGGACCTACATCGGGGTAGTCCCATACCTGCTTTATCTCCATAGGCTCAGTCTCTATCCATTCTCCATTTTCCCAGTAACGTCCCTTGGCAGAGACTTCACGCAGGTTTATCTCTGGATTAAAGTTGGTAGCAAAAGCATAGCCGTGGTCTCCAGCATTACAGTCGAGTATGTCTATCGTGTGTATCTCATCGAAGTAGTGCTTTTGGGCATAAGCACAAAAGACGTTGGTAACTCCTGGATCAAAGCCTGAACCAAGTAGCCCCATGATGTTGGCATCTTTAAAGAGCTGGTCACGTTTCCACTGTTCTTTGTATTCAAACTTCGCTGTATCGGGGTGTTCGTAGTTGGCAGTATCTAGGTAATCTACCCCACACTTAGCACAGGCATCCATGATGGTAAGGTCTTGGTAAGGCAGTGCTACGTTTATGACGATGTCTGCTTGCACTTTCTCTATCAATGTAACAAGCTCAGCGACTGAGTCTGCATCTACAGTCATAGTAGCTATGCGTACACCTACTTTTTCTTCTATATTTTTAGTGATGGCATCACATTTACTTAATGTTCGGCTTGCAAGGGTAATCTCTCCAAAGGTATCAGAGTTCATCGCACACTTAAAAGCTACGACGTTACCTACGCCTCCAGCACCGATGATAAGGGTTTTTTTAGACAATTCTATCCTCCTTATTAATTTTGATTTAATATACGTTGCACAAGCTGTTCTTGCATATCTTGCCTACTGTCTATAATGAGAAGTAGATACACATCAGTATATCTTCAACACTATAGACAATACGCCATCGTTTATAGATAAGTTCTCTATACTCAGTAAATCCTAATATTTGCAACTCTGGAACTACATGCCCCCTAAAAGGGAAATAATCTAAATCTTGACATTGCTCTTTGATTGCCAGATACATACTTTTTGCATTTATTTCATTTTCTTTAAAGATGTAGCCTATGATGTTATTGAAGTCATCTAGGGCATTATCTGTCCATTTTACAGTATATTTTTGCATGCTTTAGCTAAAATATTTTTTTTCTATGGCATTAAAAACTTTTTCTTGTTCTGTTACTTTACCTTCACGTATTTGCCGCTCACTATAGTTAATCATTTTAAGTAAAGCTAGACTATTCTGCAGATTTTCATAACTCTTAATATCTTGTACAACAGCTTTCGCTTCACCATTTTGAGTAATAATCATTGCTCTTTTACTATCATTTACTGTATTAATCACATCAGCCGTTTTACTTTTTAGGTAGCTAATAGGTTTTATATCTTGACTTAGATTCATGTTTGAGCCTTTCTATGCAATAGTATATTGTATCAAATTTAGATTTAATTTGGTATTAAATAGTAGTGGTTTACAATAGTGCTCAGCCCAAAAAGTAAAGGAATAAAGAGTAAAGTACTTAGTAATATAAGTGAAGTCACATCTCTAGGCTTGCAGTCATAAAGAGAGGCGAGGTTGATGTTTGCAACGGCAAGTGGCACCATCATCTCCATAAACATCACGCCTTGTACAAAGATTGGTAAGTCTGTAAAAGAGAGTATAAAAGCAGTAGCAAGCGGGATGATGACAAACTTTTGACTCAATGTGCCTAACATGAGTTTCGGGTGTAGCTCTTTGATGCGTATGCCTTGTAGGAAAGTACCTAGCAAAAAGAGTTGCAAGACTATCCCCGCGTAGGCTCCCATTTTGAAAAACTCTTCTATTTGCCTGCTAAGTGGTATGTCGTAAATGTTTATGAGTATGGCTACCACTGAAGCAGGAATGATGGGGATTTTGATTATGTTAAGCAGAGAGTCTCTGATGCTAAAGCTTCCACGTGAATAGATGTAAACACCTATGATGTACACCACAAAAACATTGGCAATGTTAATGAGCGTGGTGTAGATGACTGACTGTTCCCCAAAGAGGGCGATACCCAGTGGAATACCGATATTTCCAGTGTTACCCACAAATCCAGCGATGCTAAAGATGGCTCTCTCTTTAGCATCAGTAAAGATGAGCTTTCCTAACAGTATGGTGGGGATAAGTAGGGCTAGTATGATTGCAAGGTAGAGCAGTGGGACATACAGATGCTCACTGTGCAACTTTGCAGTAGAAAAACCCCAGATGGTCACAAAAGGCTGTAAAAAATAGACAGACATCAGCGTGAGTGTCTTGGTACTCATATCTTCTTTGAAGATGCGTTTAGCCATATATCCAAGCACGATGAAGACATAGACAAAGATGATGGAGAGGAGTGTGGTTATCATGGTGAAATTATAGCCAATTTTCTACTTGTAAGCCCTATAGAATGGCTATTACTCCTCTATTTATTTAAACAAACCTGAAGTTGCAATGGCACGTGAATACCCTGTAATAGATACAGCCTTATCAGCTGAAAACCAGACAATTACCAAGTCTCGTGACGGCGAAACATAAAGACCTTGTCCCATTAATCCACTTTTATAGATATCACCATCATTAAATATTGCATCCCATTGACAAGCATTACATTTTGGTTTTTCTTTAAAGTGTTTTGTCATGGCAGCTCCCATGTGACCTTTATTAAAGATTTCTGGTCTACAGCCATTTTGGATGTCCGAAAGCATTTTTTTAGAAACAATTTGTTCATGAGAAGCTTTATTCCAGCTTGGTGTATATAACATACCAAAACGTCCTAAATCACGGAGCCTACTAGAAACGGTTCCTTGCACTGCGGCGATGCCATCTGGCGTAAGAGGTACTTGCAAATCACTTTCAACTCCCATCTTTGACCACACACGTTCCTCAAATATATCAGCCCAGCGCTTTTGCTCAATTTCTTCAGCTAAGAGTACAAGCATCTGTGTCACTCCTGAGCCGTATTCGAACGCGTAACCGGATGGGCCTATTTTTTTGGCCGATTTAAGTACATCCGTATGATGTTCTAGTATTCCACTAGCGGACTTAACACCCATAATTGCCTGAAAAATACGAGTTGCTGCAGAGTTTGGGTCACTACGGGTTTCATCATTCTCAACAAAATCTGTTCCTGTGGCCATATCAAGGACATCAATAATAGGTATATCCTGCCATACTGTACCCTTGAAATCTGGCATATAGAATCCAATTGTTTTGTTCACGTTTATTTTACCCTCTTGTGCAAGTAGGGCGATGACAAGGGAGGTAAGTACCTTTACCATTGGATGCCCATACATGGCTATCTATTTCTCTCATACCGGGATACTTTTCATAGATTATTTTACCCTTATGAATAACAAGATACCCTTGTACATAAGAGTCAGGATGTGCAAGATATTCATCAAGGCTTAACTTCCCGAGATTACTTTCCATCTGCACTTTTCCAACTTCAGGTCTGGGTGTTTTAGTAAGTGGCATAACGGGGCTGCTATGAGGAATAATTGTTGTAGGTAGGAATTGTGACATGTGTAGAAAGGTGTACATCATTGTGTCTCCACCACTCAAAAGATCAGGTAAACTAAAGTTTGTGGCTCGTGTTTGTGCCATATCGTAGGGAAAACCCTTTTTTGAAACTTTAATCGACATGCGTTTGTCTACCGTTTCTGCAGACAGAGTAGACAATAAAAGAGTACAAAGCGCTAAAGTGCATATGAGTGTTGAGAAGATTTTGTTTTTCATGGCTTTTTTCCTTAAATTGTTAGAGGTTATTTTTTCGAAGATTCTTAAAGAGTATAACATAGATGTCATTATGCCTATATTTGAATCTAAATTCACTCTCCTTGAAGGATAAATAAAAAATGTACCCAATTCAACCATTAACAATTTTTAGCTATCATTCCTCACTTTAAAATGTAGGATAATTTATGGATTTTTCGTCGTTAGAGACATGGGGATATTTGGCTGTAGCCTTTTTTGCTTTTGGTGGGTCGTTGATGATAGTAGCGGCAGCAGGAGTCTTTTCTTATATGGGAAAGATGGACTTGACTACGGCACTTGCCATCGCTACAGTGTCAAACTATATGGGCGATATGTTTCTTTTTTACCTTGGGAAGTATCAGAAAAAAGAGATACAGCCTTACTTTGCAAAACACAAGCGTAAAATAGCCCTAGCAACACTCATCATGCGTAAGTATGGAGTGTGGGCTATCTTTATACAGAAGTTTTTGTATGGTATCAAAACCCTTGTGCCACTCTCTATGGCGCTCTCAAAATATGACTTTAAAAAGTTTGGATTTTACAATGTGTTTGCATCCATAGTATTTGTACTTACGATAGGGCTTAGTGCATATTATTCCAGTGAGTTTATTATCTCAGTGTTTAACTATATAAAAGAGAAACCTTGGATCGCTCCTATGATACTTGTGGTCATAGTTGGTGCTATCTGGTATGCTATGGAACACATGACAAAGAAGCGTTAAACGCTTCTTATCTGTTGAGCCAATAGATGAGACTTGGGATGTTTTCTATCCCGAAGTAGAGGTAGTTGTGATCTACGTTGTCTCCTGGTCTGTAGATATAACTGAGTCTGAAAATATCAACTATATCTACATAGGTGTTTAGTCCATAAGCTGTATCTCTTCTGTAGAATGAACCTTGCGTCTCACCGAAGAAACTTACCCCTCCACCAAACTTCATAAAGTCACTATACTCTTTAAATGCATTGACATCCACACGTACAAAGTTAGATATTTTATCGGCTATGATGTATGATGTCTTAGCTTCAAAGCCATCTAGGTAGTTCATATTTTTATAATAGAGTGCAGTATATCCAAGACTCATTCCACCGTTGTTCAAATCTGTGGCTATCTCTCCTGGAATGAATTTTAGAGCGGTTCTAAAGTTCTCTTTTCCTGGATCTTGCGGTACATCTAAAGGGAAGAGTTGTAAGCCATTTTTTTCTTTGAGGAAGGTACTTCCCGCCCATGCACTGACATCTGTCAATGTAGCTATAGGTTTATGGTCAGGATAGACATCTGCTCGGTCATTTTCTATACTTGTAATACGGTTAACAATGAATCGCAAAGGTCTCTTGTGCCAGTTGTCCATATCTTTTTTGGCATAGCGTAAAAAACCTTTTTTAGGAGACTTTAGGTAACGCATATCTAACTTTGCAAGAAAAGCTTTAAATTCATCATTGTCATAACGAGTACTGTCTGATTTTGTAGTATTGAAAGCATTATAAATAGAAGAATAACGGTCAGTCGTTTTAGGTTTTGTATGATGAAATTCTGTATTTAAAAAGAGATTATAGGCGGCAAGGGCATCTTTATCGTGATTGATATTGAGAACATTTTTGAGATAGTCCATTAAATCAATTTGAGTCAGTTCTTTAAACTTCTCTGGGTAAGTTCTTTTAAATGCTGCCGCAAGATGGTAGATGGCATCATATACCCCTACATGGTAGTCATATTCTCTAAAGTTTTTGTCTAAAAATGCTCCAAAATGACCTAGATACTGTCCTGTAATAGGGTGGTAACGTGATGAGAGTACCAACTTTTTGTCGGTGTCCCCTCTAAAGTTCTGGTTGATAGCTTCATAAAGTTTCATAGACTGCATAATGTCAAAACTACTAAAGACAGGCAGAAGGTTTGTACCTATAAACCCAAGAGGCATCTCCTCTTTTTCATCTATATTCTCTTCACTCTTTTCTTTTCTCATATTACTAGGGTCCATAAAGAAAAAGGTTGTGGCATTCTCATCGAGTGCTATAGCAAGGTCAAGTGGTACATTGTCATAAAGACCGCCATCTATGAAATAGTTGAAGTGCCTTTTTCCTTTATATCCATAGTCAAGTTTGACTTGTTGGAATGCACCGGGAAAGGCACCTGATGCAAAAAGTAAGGTAATGATTTTTTCTCTGTCTTTATCTATGTTAGGAATGGAAAGATAAAAGTCTCCAGAAGGAGGTAACTGTTTGTTTACCACGATACCTTTTCCATTTTGTTCTTTAAAGGTAAGTGGTACAGAGAAGTTTTGATTTTTGATTTTGATACCATGTACTTTTTCTATAATAGGTGTTACTTTTGTAACAGCAACACCAAGAGGTACTTCACAGCCACTCTTAAAAATAGGCTTTTTAAGATGTTCTATAATATTCTCGCCCTTTTGCTTTAGACCTCTACGTGAAAAAAGTGAGCTTTTATTGTGTGGGTCAGAACCCTGTATCGCCAAGTCCTCAATACCGAGATTGACCCATGTTTCGTAAAATAGGTTGTCATCTATGCTATTATGTAGTGGTATAGTATCTTTCTGACACCAGTACATTGCCGAGAGAAGCGCATTGATAGAACCAGCAGACGCACCTGCAACAGACTTTAGGTTTGGCTCTACAAGTTTGCTGTTTTGTTTCACTTCTGTAAGCATTTTAATGATAGCCCAGTTGTATCCTGCTTCATAGGCACCGAGACTTACCCCACCCGAGATAACCATAGAAAAGTTAACTTGTTTGCGTTCTGTTTCATTGTTTTCATCTGTTTGTGCGTAGAGGTTAAGGCTTAATAAAGTGCTAAGAAAAAGTGAGCTGAAAAGTCTATACATAGGTTAGTCCTTTTGAAGTGTGATAGAGAAGATGGAAGGATACCTCCCATCTAAGGTGTTATGATTTTTTACTTTTGATAAATTTTTCGATACGTCTGATACCCTCACGAATGGTTGTCATATCTGTGGCAAATGAGAATCTAAAGTAACCTTCAGACCCAAAACCGATACCGGGAACTACAGCAACACCTGTGGCTTGAAGTAACACTTTACAGAATTCAATCGAGTCATTTGAAATATCTTTTATATTGACAAAGAGGTAAAATGCTCCTTGAGGTTTCAGTACAGAAAGACCGTCTATCTCGTTAAAGAGTTTTACTGCTTCATCTGCTCTACCTTCAAAGGCTTTTCTCATATTTTCAATGTCATCATCTACTTCACCCAAGAGTGCAGGTACTGCAGCTTTTTGTGTAATAGAGTTAATATTTGAGGTACTTTGTGACTGCAGTTTGTTCATTGCAGCGATGAGTTCTTTTTTCGGTGTAGCCAAGTACCCAAAACGCCAACCTGTCATAGCTACAGACTTGCTAAGACCGTTGATAGTCACAGTTCTTTGATACATGTCATCAGAGATGCTGGCTGCAGCAACAAAGTCGATGCCGTAGACAAGCTTTTCATACATCTCATCTGATGCAACGATGATGTCTGTCCCCTCGAGTACTTCTGCAATAGCTTTTAGTTCTGCTTTAGAGTAGACTGATCCTGTAGGATTCGATGGTGTGGTTAAGATAATCATCTTCGTTTTAGGAGTAATAGCAGCTTTAAGTTCTTCTGCAGTGATTTTAAAGCCACTTATTTCGTCTGTTTCGATGATGACCGGTACGGCTGCAGCATATTTTACAAGCTCAGGGTAGGTAACCCAGTAGGGTGCAGGGATGATGACTTCATCTCCGGGATTAAGTACGGCCTGAAAGAGATTAAAAAGGGACTGTTTCGCACCATTACTCACGATAATGTCTGAAGGAGCATATTCTAAACCGTTGTCACGCTTAAGTTTAACGCTCACGGCTTCAAGAACCTCAGGGATACCTGGCACGGCAGTGTATTGTGTAAAACCATTGTTAATAGCCTTGATAGCTTCATCTTTAATGGCTTTAGGTGTTTCAAAGTCTGGCTCACCAGCAGAGAATGAAAGAATATCTTTACCTTGTGCTTTCAAATCACGTGCAAGTGACGATATAGCGATAGTAAGTGAAGGAGATAGTGTTTGGATGCGATCTGAAAGTAGCATGAAAACCCTTTTTAGAAAATAATATAAATAACATATATTATATCTAAAAGTGGTTGATAAATGACTAACAAAGAGACTTATAACAAATATAAGTCTTAATTTTATTTGATTGTGTAGCTTGGTATCTCATCTCATATATGAAGCAAATTATTTTTACTCATGTGCACCTGTTATCCCTGCTGTTAATACAAATCGCATGGCTTCATCTCTAGACATCTCTAGTACGCGAATGTCATCACGAGGAACAAGTAGAGTGTAACCTCCAACCATATAACTCATAGGTAGATATACGAGTACAGTCTTATCGTCTCGAAAAGATGGCGGTAGTTTATGTGGGTCTTCTTGTGTAATAAAACCTATTAACTCCATACCATTAAAGGTTACTGTGACTGCTTGTCCCAAATCATCTTTGTTTGGTGAAAAGAAATCAAAGAAATCACGAAAAGCACGATAAACAGATTTGATAAGGGGTAGACGATAAAGTACAGATTCTGCTAGGGTAAAGACTTTACGAACCAAATATGCTTTCATCATGAGTCCCACAAGAAAAACTACAATGAAACCAGAGACCATACCAAGACCAGGAAAATACATTCCTTCAGGTAATACATAACGGAATGCTTTGCCCATTACAGCTTCAGATGATGCACCTAACCAATAGAGTAGGTATATGGTTAAAACAAGTGGTAAAAGTGTAATGAAACCAGTTAATAATGTTCTACTTATATATTTTAGCATGAGAATACCTTTGAATGAAACTAATGTACGTATTTATATAGTGTAATCTGACATTATTGAGTATAGCTAAAGATATTGATATTTTTCAAAAATATTTTTCCTATATTCTTTATTAAATAGATATTTTTAATCCATACTGTGAATAAAGTTATCATAAATTTCATCAAGATCATGGTCTTTTTTCTTGATTGCCTCTTGTTTCCCTTTAGGAAGGGCATTTTCAAGTACTTCGATACGTTTGATGAGATACTCAAATATCTCTTTATTAACATCGGGTATTTTGTCATGACTAAGTGGACTTTTATCGTAGCCGCGTTTAAGTACACGTGCGGGGATACCCACGGCAGTACAGTCTGCAGGTACATCTTTGACGACAACTGAGTTGGCACCGACTTTAGAGTTTTCACCTATAGTGATATTACCAAGTACTTTCGCTCCAGCACCTATGACAGCACCTGCATTAATAGTGGGGTGACGTTTCCCTTTGTCTGTACTTACCCCACCAAGTGTCACTTGCTGATAGATAAGCACATCATCTTCAATGATGGTTGTTTCCCCAATGACTACACCTACACCATGGTCTATGAAGACACGTCTTCTGATGGTGGCACCAGGGTGTATATCTATCATGGTTAAGAACATTCCCATGGCAGAAATAAGACGCGGTATAAAGCGTAGACCTTTTAAATAAAACCAGTGTGCGATACGGTGAAAAAAGAGTGCCCAGAGTCCAGGGTAATTAAAAAAAAGCTCAAAGGTTGAATGCAGAGCAGGGTCATTCTTTTTTACGGTTTTAAAGTCTTCTTTTATGAGTTGAAATAATTTAATCATAGATATTACGATTCCTCTTCTATAGCTTGAATGGTCTTAAGATAGCTATTTTCACTTAAAAAAAGGTAAAGTTTTCCTAAAAGCTCTCTTTTTTCTTCTTTAGTAATGTGTTCAGACTCTTCTATTCGGTACTTGAGTGTTTTGTCTATGATGTTGGTGTCGTAGTCAAGGTCATCAAGTACATCTATAAGATTTTGTGCTTCTATGAGCTTGTCTATATGGTACTCACCGTTTGCGTCAAAACGTATAACAGCTTCTGTAGGGTGGGTGAAGAGGTTATGTTTCATGCCTAATACTTCTTGGTATGCGCCAGTAAGGAAAAAAGCTAAAAAATACTCCTTCTTACTCACATCAATATCATGCAGATAGAGTGGTAGGTCACGGTTAAAGCCTATTTCACCATCAGAATCACAGGTTATATCCCAAATACTTGCAGGATTTGTAGGCTTAATATTGAGTTTATCTAAAGGCATAATAGGAAACTGTTGTGCCAAACCCCAAAAATCTGGGAGTGACTGAAAGGCAGAGAAGTTTACAAGGTACTTCTCTTGTATGCGGTTTTGAAGTCTTTTAAGCTCATCTGTACCTTCAGATTTGAGTAATGCAATAGCCTTTTTGATAATGAGATTGACCAATATCTCTGTATTGGAACGGTCTTCAAGGTCGATATAGCCTAAGTCAAAGAGTGTAAGCAGACTCTCCATATGGTCAAGTGCATCATGGAGGTATTCTCGTGCATGTCTTCGGGACATAGAACGGTAGAGATCATGGAGCTCTTCGATGAGAGGAGGATTTTTCTCTTTGAGTCGTAGACCTTTTTCATTGTACTCTTGGCTAAAGAGTTCTAATACCGGGGCAACCAATACTGAGTGTGAAGCTGCGATGTAACGACCAGACTCTGTAAAAATATCTGGTTCATCTACCCCTTTGCTTTTTGCTATCTCTTGCATGAGGAACACAACATCGTTGGCAAACTCTTGGAGTGAATAGTTACGCTCTTGTCTGCCTTCATGTTGGCTATACTCTACGGCCAGTCCTCCACCAATATTTATGGCTCCTAGTGCATATGCTCCACGTTTTTTAAGTTCAGCATAGATATTACCTGCTTCTCTAAGTGCTTTTTTAAGTGGGGCAATGTCAGACATCTGTGAGCCGATGTGAAAGTGTATCATCCATAGATGAGAGAGCAGTTTGTGCTTTTTGAGCATCTCATAAGCTTCCAGAAGTTCGGCAGAAGTCAACCCAAATTTAGAGCTGTATCCACCACTTTTTGCCCAAATACCAATGCCTGCACTATGTAGACGTATGCGCACACCAATTTTAGGTGTGATAGATTTTTTAAATCCATCATTAAATTCACGATTCACTTGGACAATGGTTTCTAACTCACCAAGACCTTCAATGGTGACTGTAATGTTGTGTCCCATTTTTGCTGCGATGAAGCAGAGTGATATCATCTCCTTGTCTTTAAACCCATTGACAGTGATAGGTGCTCCTATAGGGGTTTTTGTCATGGCGATGATGAGTTCAGCTTTACTCCCGGCTTCTAGTCCATAATTATAGTGTTGTGAGACATCGATGAGTGACTCTATAAAGTTAGGAAATTGATTGACCTTGAGTGGAAAGACAGCTTGAAAAGAGCCTTGATAGCTAAACTCTTTTTTTGCTTTTTCAAAGGTATTGAAGAGGGTAGAGATTTGTTTTTCTATAAGATGTGGAAAACGAAGTAACAAAGGCCCTTTGTAGCCTTTTTCTCGTATCTCTTGGGCAATCTGCAGTAAAGAGGGTTTGGAGGCATGATTGATATTAATCGTATCATTATTGATGATAAAGTTGTCATCACTCCATATTTCTAACCCAAAACTTTTCATTCTACTACCTTATCGAATAATTATGATTATTATAGCAAAACTTAATCTAATCTTACCTATAATAGTTACATGAAAAAAGTGTTTTTGGCGTATGAAGATCATCAGGATTATCTTAAGCTTATCTCAAAAGGGGAGTGGAACCTTGAGAGTGTTCGCCAAATAGAGAAAAAACTGCGCAACACACCATGCAATAAAAAAATTATCTGGGATGTCTCTCAGGCGACAGAATTTGATTCTGCAGGGGTACTTCTTTTTATAGAATATTATGAACGTTTTCAAAAAGAAGTAGAGATAGAAGTTGTAGGGTATACAAAAAAACAAAAAGAGATGTATGACTTACTGACTAGAGATTTAGATGCACTCACGCCCCCACGAAAAGTGGGATTCCTCGAAAATTTGGGTAAACAGACCTATGAAGTTTTGTATGATTTACTTGATTTTGTTACGTTTCTTGGACATCTGTTTTTAACCTTCTTGCATATATTTAGACGTCCTAAAGATTTTCGCATTAAAGAGATTGTCTATCATATCCATCAATCAGGCTTTAATGCACTTATTATTATCGGACTGACGTCATTTCTTGTAGGAATGGTTATCTCTTATCAGGGTTCTGTGCAGTTGGCAAAGTTTGGTGCAGATATGTTCATTATAGATACCGTTGCCATCTCTATTACACGAGAGTTAGGACCTATGATAACCGCTATAGTCATTGCAGGACGTAGTGGTTCAGCTTATACTGCAGAGATAGGTGCCATGAAAATTACCGAAGAAATAGCGGCTATGCGTACCATGGGGTTTGATCCTTATGCCTTTTTAGTATTGCCACGTGTGATTGCATTGATGATTGCGTTACCTTTATTGATTTTCTTTTCAGACATCATAGGCATTTTGGGTGGAATGGTGGCATCTGATATGCAACTGGGTATCTCGTTTACGCAGTTTATGGACAGACTCTATGAGGTACTTGAAGTCAAACACTATGTATTAGGGATGATAAAAGGACCGGTATTTGCTTTTATTATTGCGGCAGTTGGATGTTTTCGAGGTTTTCAAGTCTCTGACAATACAGAAAGTATAGGCTTACATACTACTGCATCTGTGGTAAACTCTATCTTTTTGGTCATTGCTTTTGATGCACTCTTCTCAGTGATCTATACGGAGCTTAATCTATGAATCCTGTGATAGATGTAAAAGGAGTAGTGACACGCTTTGGGGAGCGTACCATCCATGATGATGTTAATTTGCATATTAATGAAAATGAAATTTATGGGATTTTGGGTGAGAGTGGCTCAGGTAAGTCTGTATTGATGAAAGAGATGATTATGCTTTTAGAACCCAATGCCGGAAAAATTAGTGTTCTAGGTAGAAGTCTTAACGGTATTAGCCATAAAGATGCCCAAGAGTTACGTTCTGACTGGGGTGTGTTGTTTCAGTTTGGTGCCTTATATTCCTCTTTGACTATTTCTGAAAATATTGCTGTACAACTTAAAGAGTATACCAATATTTCTAAAATGATGAGAGATAATCTGGTACGTTCAAAGTTGGCACTGGTAGGCTTGGAACCACATGTAGGTGCACTCTATCCAGCAGAACTCAGTGGTGGTATGATAAAGCGTGCAGCACTTGCACGTGCTTTGGCTATGGAGCCTCATCTCCTTTTTTTAGATGAACCTACTTCTGGTTTAGACCCCATTGGTGCACGTAATTTTGATGGGCTTATTGTTGAGTTGCGCGACTTGCTTGGTATTACGGTTGTGATGATTACACACGATCTTGACAGTATATTTAGTATCGTAGACCGTATGGCAGTTTTGGCAGACAAGCATGTAGTAGCTGAAGGTACTATAGAAAATGTGCTACAATCTAAGCATCCGTTTGTTGAAGAATTTTTTAAGAATGAATATACAAAAGAGAGATTTAAGGAGAAAATAAAAGATGTATAGCAAGGTAAATTATACGATTGTTGGTCTTTTTGTCCTTCTTTTTTCTGCGGGACTTTTACTTTTTGGATTTTGGCTTGCCAAGTATGGTTTACAGGACAGTTATAATACCTATAAAATAGAGATGTCCGAGTCTATCTCCGGACTCTCTAAAGACTCCAGTGTAAAGTTGCATGGTGTCGATGTCGGACGTGTGAGTCAGATACGTATTAATCCTAAACATGTCAATATGATAGATATATATGTGGAGATAAAAGAGGGTGTCATTATCAAAGAAGATATGTTTGCTACTACACAGATGATGGGTGTGACAGGTCTGCTTTCTGTAGAGATACATGGTGGTACCAACGAAGCCAAAACTTTAGAACCTACAGATGACTATATACCTATCATTCCTGCAAAAGCTTCACTTCTTACAACACTCACAGATAACCTCAGTGGGATGAGTGAAAAACTCAATAGCCTTTTGGTGCAAAGTCAAAAACTACTCTCTGACAAAAACATAGATACCTTTGGCAATATACTCAACAATACAGAAGTCATGACAAAAAAAGCTGCAGTGGTAGAAGATAAAGCGATTGTTGCATTGGATGAAGCAAATGTCACCTTGCAGGAGTTACGTGTAGCAATGGTACAGATATCCAATGCTGTCACAGAAGTACAACAAGACTTTGCAGAGATAAAAAAGGTGAGTGTACCAACCATTGATACCCTGATGGAGACGAGTCAAAATTTCAACCGTGTGACACTTAAAGTGGAGAAAAGTTTAGACCGTGGTGATTACAATTTCAAAAAAATGTTTGAGCCAGTCATCGTTGATGTACAGATACTTGCAAAAGAGTTAACTGCCATGTCCAGAGAACTGGGAGACAATCCAAGCGCATTACTCTTTAAATCAAGAAAACCAAGAAGAGGACCAGGAGAATGAGAAAAATAAAATTTTTGTATATGGTGCAGTTTGCATTAGTCATAGCAATGTTCGGTTGTACTCAGGCACCTACTTTAAAAATTTATAGTCTTGAAGTACCTAAAGTATCGACAGTTTCTACGTCACCATACAGAAGTAAAGTAGTGAAAGTTACCTTCCCGTATAGTCTAAGAGAACAGATATCAGAAAAGATGAATTTTTCCTACAGTGACAGTGACTACGGCACCTACCTAAACTCTGAATGGTCGAACAATATGAGTAAGCTTCTGCAAGGTACCATCATAGATATACTTTCTAACAGTAAGATATTTAAAGCAGTATTGGCAGATACAAGCACATTAAAAGAGAACTATAGACTCGAGAGTAATATCTTTACATTTGAACATAGAGTGAGAGGTAAAGACTCTTATGCGGATGTATCTATGCAGTTTACGCTTATTGATGCAGATACAGGTAAATTGATGAAGAGTAAACGTTTTTCCTATAGAGAACCAACACCTAGTATAGATGCCAAGGGGTATGCAATAGCAACAAATAGAGTGATGCATCGATTAAGTCAAGATTTGGTGGCGTGGATAAAGTAGTCTACCTATGTGCTAATTTAGATGATGTGTACTGATATTATTAATTTATTTTATTGATGAAAAACAGATACTTTTTGTGAGTCATTAAAAAATTTGATTAAAAGGCGTTTTTTATGCAGAAAAAGTGCTTATTTAAGTAAATTTTGTTTACTATTTGTTATCTAAAATAGTAGCTTAGGGCTAAAAGGAATCTTCGAATGAAAAAAACATTACTTGCAGCAACGCTTGCAACACAACTACTTACACAACTTCATGCAGGTGGAGACATCAAACCAGTAGAAATGAACGAACCTGAAATGATGGAGCATGAAGCGGCAGAATCAAAGTTTTATGTTGTTGTATCAGGTATGTATATTGGGTGATACTGTAAATCATGAGGAGTCAATCCTTGAGGGAGATAAAGATTTTGGTTTTGGTCTTGATTTGGGTTACAGAATTGGTAATGGATTTGCCGTAGAGTATGATTTTACTTATGGAAGCAATAAGGTAACAGAAGGTGAAGAAGAAGCTAAAGCAACGTATTACACTTCTGCTATTGATTTAGTTTATGTTTATGAGATGACTGAAACTATTGGTGTTTTTGGAAAAGTAGGATATGAATATGAATGGGAAACAATCTCAGATTTAGATATTGACAATGAAGATCATGGTTTTGTTTTTGGTGTTGGTACCGAAATAGCAATAAATGAAAGCTATAAGTTTGTAGCGGAATATGAATATTCTGAAATAGAAGGACCTAAGGGACAAGGGGCATTTCTTGCAGGTGTGATGTATAATTTCTAAACATCTTTTTTAGAAGTGTATTAAAACGCTTCTAAATTTATAGTATTCTCTTCTTTACTTTCCAAGTCTTTTACCCAAACCGTACCATTTTTAAGTTCATCTTCACCTATGAGTACAGCGTAGCGTGCATTGGCTTTGTCTACACCTTTCATGTGGCTTTTAAATCCTTTTGAGCTGTATTCTACTGTGACCTTAGTCTCTTTACGTTTTTGAGTGGCAAGTGCAAAGAGTTTTTCAACAGCATCTTCTACCATAGCACCAAGGTAGATGCCTTCACGTGTAGATTCTGGCATTTTTACAAGTTCCATGATACGTTCTATACCTATGGCAAATCCTACAGCAGGGGTAGGTTTACCATCTAAAAACTCCACAAGTTTGTCATAACGTCCACCACCAGCGATGGCAGACTGCGAACCGATGTCGTTGCTGACAAACTCAAAGGCAGTTTTGTTGTAGTAGTCCAGTCCACGTACAAGATTTGTATCTACCTCATAGGTAATGCCTGCATTGTCCAGTAGGGCTGTGAGCTTTTTAAAATCACTATCGCATTCTTCACAAAGATTGTTAATGAGTTTTGGTGAGTTTACCAAGAGTGACTGACATGTCTCATTTTTGCAGTCAAGTACACGTATAGGGTTGGTGTCGATACGTCTGTTACAGTCAGCACAAAGCTCATCTTTTATTTCTGTTAGGAAACCTACAAGATTCTTTTTATATGGAGGCATACAGGTAGTACACCCTAATGAATTTATCTGTAAATCAAAGCCGATACCAAGCGCTTCAAAGATTTGGCTTATCATGGTGATGATGGTAAAGTCTTCATAGACAGACGCTTCCCTAAAACTCTCACAGCCAAACTGGTGAAATTCTCTTAGGCGACCCTTTTGCGGTCTTTCATAACGAAACATAGGACCATAGTAGTAGAACTTCTGTTTCATAGGCTGACGGTCAAGTTTGGCATGTACAAAGCTACGTACTACACCTGCTGTGCCTTCTGGACGCATACAAACATCGTTACCACCTTTGTCTTCAAACTGGTACATCTCTTTAGAGACAATATCTGAGCTGTCACCCACAGAACGTTTAAAAAGTGCTGTCTCTTCGAGAATAGGGGTTTCTATGTAGTCATAGCCGTAACGTTTCGCTATGGTTGTTGCAGTGTCGATGATGAAATTAAAACGTTCAGACTCTTCAAAAGTGAGGTCTTTCATTCCACGTAGTGGGTTTATCATGGGGGTTCCTAATATGCCAAAGGTGCGTTAGCAAACGCACCCAATGGTGTTTTTCTAGGGTGTGGTTGCCACCACACCAATTTATTGATGTAATTATATCTTCAAGTAGGTAAGAATAGATTGATGGATATTTTCAATGCTATCTGTAGCATCTACTTCCAAGTAATCAATCCCTAGTCTTTGCAAGCTTTCATGCATTTTGTTTTGTACATTTATGAGGTATTGCAATCCCCGTAATTCGATACCATCAAGTTCTTTTTCAGAAGTTCTTTGTTGTAAGGTTTCCATATTTGTCACAAAAAGAATGATTTTATCTGGGAAATACCCATTGAGCGCAAACTTATTCAGTGAGACAAGTTCGTCAAAATCAAAGTCTCCATTGGCTAAGGCATAACCGATACCAGAGAGAAAACCTCTGTCAGAGACGACTACCTTGTTTTTGTTTGGCTCGACTACTTCTTCGTAATGCTCTGCACGGTCTGCAAGAAAGAGAAGGAGTTCTGCACGTTTGGAAGCGAGTGAGTCTGTAAGGAGTATCTCCCTTGCTTTGATGCCAAACTTTGTACCACCTGGCTCTTTTGTTACAACAATATCATCAAATTTATCTGCAAGTAACTCTATTTGTGTACTTTTCCCACAGGTGTCGATGCCTTCAAATAAAATATACATTATTTTCTATACTCTTTTATCATCTCAAGTACAGTAGGGTGCAGCAAGTGGTCTACCTTTCCATCAAAAGGCAAAATAGAACGCACTACGGAGGAACTGACAAAGCCATATTCAAGACTTGGCATAAGAAAAATAGTCTCTAACTCTTTTTTGAGTGAAGAGTTTGCATACCCCATTTGTAGCTCATACTCAAAGTCACTGACTGCTCTTAATCCACGTATGATGATGTTTGCATTGAGTTTATCTGAAAGATCTACAAGTAAACCTTCAAATCCTACAACTTTGATTTTAGGAAAATCTTTTGTCGCAGTTTCAACCATAGCTATACGTTGTTCTAGTGAAAACATAGGGGTTTTAGAAGCACTTTTAGCCACGGCTATAGTAATTTCATCAAACATTGAACAAGCACGTTTGACGATGTCTAAATGTCCCACAGTAATGGGGTCAAATGTCCCCGGATATATTGCTTTTTTGATATTATTCATTTTAGCTCCATCTTTCATATAAAGTATTTTCTATGCCTAAAACATCATACCATTTCCCGATGATAAACTTCTCCATATCTTCAAGGCTGGAAGACTCAGAGTAGTAGCCCATGACAGGAGGGGCGATTATGACGCCAAGAGAAGCCAGTTTTTGCATATTTTCTAAAGCTATGGCAGAAAAAGGAAGTTCACGAGGGGCTAGTAGTAACTTTTTATGTTCTTTAAGTGCTACTGCTGCCACACGGGTAGCAAGGTTGTCACTGATGCCACAAGCCACTTTGGCAAGTGTATTCATGCTACAAGGTATGATAGCTGTTGCATCGACTCTAAATGAACCAGAAGAGATAGATGCTGCGATGTTCTTACTTGAATGTAGGGTAACTTGTTTGTTCTCAAAGCTCTCCACAGTTAAAGCATTGTCAGAGACTACGACGTGTACTTCGATGTTTTCAGGTAAGTAGTCTACAAACTTCTTACCTAATTGAACACCGCTTGCTCCTGTGATGGCTACGACTAGTTTTTTCATAGACTCTCTTCTATTTTTTGTTTTGCTTTTTCAAGACGCTTTTGTTCCCATGCTCTGAGGTTATCATTAAATTCAGGGTTTTTAGTCATGTCCATATAACTATGCATCATAGGGATTGAATCAAATTTCATTAATTCGGTATGCCCTCTAGGTATAAAATAAGTACAAAACTTATTTGTATTTTTCTTCTCTAAACATGTGAGGATAAACTCTCTAGAGGGAATGAAATCAACACCATCAACATTGACAATGTATGTATTTGCTTCTTTTGTACATTGCATATGATCATCACAGTTAAAGGTATAAAGTTCTTTTGGGTGAGGAATATCAAGTTCTACTTTTTTTGAAGAGCTGGTATTTTGATTTACTGTTTTGTCTTCTTTTGCTGGAGTAATATGTAGCATTTCTGAAATGGAGAAATCAATTTTATTTGGTGTAAAAGAAGATAAAAATTTTAATGCCATAGAAACCAGTACTATTCCCCAGAATATTAATAATACTTTCATGAGTTTTTCCATGATATCTATGCTTCCTTTTCTTTTTACTTTATTGCTATTGCCAAAGTGATAGAACTATGCTTCTTTTTTCCTAACAATATCTGCACCCAATTTAGAAAGTTTCCCTTCCAAATCATCATACCCACGGTCTAGGTGGTAGATACGTCTTACGTTTGTAATACCTTCTGCTACAAGTGCAGCCAAGACCAGTGCTGATGAAGCTCTAAGGTCTGTTGCCATGACATCTGCACCGTAGAGTTTCTCTACACCTTTCACCGCAGCGGTACTTCCTTTAAGCCAGATATCTGCACCCAAACGGTTCAGTTCACTTACATGCATAAAACGGTTTTCAAAGAGACGCTCTTCTATAAGGCTTTCTCCCTCAGCCATGACTGCAAGTGCCATGAACTGTGCCTGCATATCTGTAGGAAAACCAGGGTACTCAATGGTGATGAGACTAACTGGTTTGATAGTCTCCGCAGGATGAATCGTGATGCTCTCTTCTTCTAGTTCAAAGGTACAGCCCATAGACTCTAATTTATCTATAGAGGCTCTGATGTGTTGGTGATTGACTTTTTCTAATGTAATAGTAGATTGCGTAATTGCTCCGGCACAAAGGTATGTACCTGCTTCTATACGATCAGGGATAATCTCTACGGTTTGAAAATCAAGTGGCTTCCAACAAGTACCCTCTATACTAAGTTCGTTAGTACCTATGCCTTCTATCTTTACCCCAGCGTCAGCTATCATTTCACAAAGTTGTACCACTTCTGGTTCTTTTGCAGCGTTGATGATGGTTGTAGTACCATGAGCAAGTGCTGCTGCCATGACGATGTTCTCTGTACCACCCACGGTTATCTTGTCGAAGATAATTTTAGCACCTATGAGTCCCTCTTTGGCTTCGGCTCTCACATACCCACCTTTTATCTCTATGTTCGCACCCATGGCTTCGAGAGCTTTAAGGTGTAGGTCGATAGGTCTTTGACCAATGGCACAACCACCAGGAAGACTGACCTCACACTCACCAAAACGTGCAAGAAGAGGACCCAGTACTAAGATAGAAGCTCTCATTTGAGAGACTATCTCATAGACAGCTTTGGTAGAAGTGATGCTGCCATTGTTGATGTGTGCAACTGTTTCATTGTGTTCAACTTCTCCACCAAGCATAGTGAGAAGTTTGAGTAGGGTACGGATGTCTACTACGTTGGGTAAGTTAGTTAAAGTCACTTCTTTATCTGAAAGAATAGTCGCAGCGATAATTGGCAGTGCAGCATTTTTTGCACCAGATATTTTCACAGAACCACTTAATTTTTTGCCACCTACTATTTCCAAATAATCCATATATCCAATCCTTAATGTTATATGAAAAAGATTTTATCTAAATAATGGTTACAAGTGACTATATTTAGAAAAATAAGCATATTTATATTAAATAGTATTATGCGTTATAAGAAGATTTTTATTAATTAATAGAAAAAATTGATATTATTCACTATAATTTAAAGACAATATAACTAAAACTACTGTACTATATTTAATAATATGTACTCAAAAAGGGCTCAAAGCCCCATTTTAAGGGAAGCGAATGTCGAGTAGTTTAGATAAATTAAAGGCACTAACCAGCCGTTTAGAAGATAAGTTAGAAGAGAAAGGGAAAGTAAATCCTAGCGTTTCTAACGAAATCAAAACGGAAAAAGTGACTGTACCCAAACCTGTTACAAAACCTAGTCCAAAGGGTGATGTAAATTGCGATAATGTGCGAGATGAGAATATCAACCGTGTGCAAGAACTCTATGAAAAACTCAAAATTTTTGAAAAATCTCCAGACTTTGATCAGGTGTTTATGTATAAAGCAATGAACCTTTCAGGGATTGGTTTAAAAGAAGATGACTTTGGTGAAGTGCGTGATGGAAAGTATATTCAGATTATTGCTATTACTTACGAGCCAGATAAAAATGGAAAGAAAAAAGCGAAGAATATTTCTCTAGGTTACTTCGGGAAAGCAGAAACTTTAGATGAAGTATTGAAAAACGAAATCATCGAATTTGTACTCAGATGGCGTTATGAAAAAGCCTTCCAAAATGTTGAGCACTATAAAGACCTTATAGCAAGAGTTGAAGTTTCAGAAGAGACACCCGATACACTTTTTTAATCTCTCTTAATTCGGTAGTCTAGCCTGCCGAATCCTAATTAAAAATTTGCTACAATCAAATTTCAAATCACTACTTAGGATACTTATGCACCTAGACCTCACTCCAGAAGCACTTTTAGCGCAACTTGGTTACACAAAAACAGAACAAACACTTAAACAAATGAACGACATTATCGCAAATACTGAGGGTTTTGAGAAGTTTTCTCCACATATTCCTTCTTTTAATGATGCCTTGGCAGTTGAAAAAGGTTTCATTGCTATGTCAAATTCTGTAGATCATCTTAAAATTAAATATAATGAAGATATCTCTGCGGACAACCTCTCTGCATTTACAGACTTGGTAAAACACTGGGCAGACAAATATAAACTTGAACTCAAACAAGTGGACAATAAAAACACTTACTACATTATCGGTCATAAATAATTGCCCCTTACTTCCCTTAATGATGAGCAGCTCTCTGCTGCTACAGCACCTTTAGGACATAACCTTATCATAGCCTCTGCAGGTACAGGGAAGACCTCTACCATTGTAGGGCGTATTGGGCATCTGTTACACTCTGGCGTGGAGCCGTCATCTATTCTTTTACTTACTTTTACCAATAAAGCAGCAGGAGAGATGTTAGCGCGTCTGCAACGCTATTTCCCAGCAAAAGTAGTGAACAAAATAGAGTCCGGTACTTTCCATGCTGTCTCATACCGTTGGTTGAAAGAGATTTACCCAAACCTTGCGCTTAAGCAGCCGGCAGAACTCAAAACTCTCTTTAGAAGTATCTACGAGAAGCGTAACTTTGAACGCATGAACTTAAGTATGCAACCTTTTTCAGCCACACACATGTATGAGCAGTATTCACTTTATCAAAATGCTTCACTTGATACCTTCGATGTGTGGTTTTTAGAGAAGTACCCAGAGCATGAGCCTGTGATGGATGTCTACCTTGACATCACCCATGAGTTTGAAAAAGAGAAGATAGAGTATGGGTTTGCTTCATTTAACGACCTTCTTTTACGTATGAATGCCTATTTGGAAGAAAACAGCATACCGTTTACCGAGGTACTCGTAGATGAATACCAAGATACCAACACCTTACAGTCTGCACTCATAGACACACTCAAACCAAAGTCACTCTTTTGTGTGGGTGACTATGATCAGAGTATCTATGCGTTTAATGGGGCAAACATAGAGAACATCGCTACCTACTCAACGCGTTACCCCAATGCAGAGGTATTTACACTCAAGACAAACTACCGATCTACTGCACCCATTCTTTCACTTGCCAATAAAGTGATAGAGCGTAATGAACGCATCTACCCTAAGAAGTTGGAAGTAGGGCGTGAAGTAAAGGCGTACCCTCCAAGACTTTTGATGTTTAATGACCTTTTTGAACAGTATCAGTCCATAGCAGGGAGTATCAAGAAAACACATGTGCCTAGTGACCAGATAGCGGTTATTTTCCGTAACAACTCATCTGCAGATGGGGTAGAGGCATCTTTACGTGAGTATGGTATACCTTGTAAGCGTAAAGGTGGCACAAGCTTTTTTGATGCGAAGGAGATAAAGTTTTTACTAGATCTTATGTCACTGCTTGTAAACCCTAAAGATATGATGGCATTCATTCATGTTTTTGAGTATGCCAGAGGGGTAGGGTCGGCGCTTTCTAAAGAGTTCTTTCAGTGTTTTATACACTTTGGACAGGGTCGCTTTATGCAAGGTGTACTCTACCCAAAGGTCAATGACCTTCCAAAACTCAATCCAAACAAAAATGTACAACTAGGACTTTTTGATGATGATCAGGAGATAGGTTCTGCTGCACGTTTTAAGCACATGGATTTGGAGTCTGCACTCTATAACCATCCACTGTTAAAACACCCAAAACTGACCAATGATGGTGTGACGTTCTTTAAAGAGTTCTATATGCTCATGCGAGACATACACAGTTTGGAAAAACCAGCTGATATACTCAAAACAGCGATACACTCTAAACTCTACACAGGTATAGTCGAGTTGCTATCAACACAGCGTGGACGATTGAAGACGGGTGAAGTAGATGAAGAGAAGAAAAAACAGGCAAAAGAGCGTATACAGCGTAAAGCAAGACTACTTCTTGACCTCTCACGTCAATACAAAGAGCTTAGACGCTTCGTCAATGCTATGGTACTAGGTGGTAATGAACTGAGTGAGGGTGAGGGAGTAAACCTGCTTACAGTTCACGCTTCCAAAGGCTTGGAGTTTCCAGAAGTCTATGTTATCGACCTTGTGGATGGACGTTTTCCTAACAGAAAGATGATGTCAAGCATCGAAGAAGAACGAAGACTCTTTTATGTAGCAGTGACACGTGCTAAAGATAAGCTTTATCTCTCTCTCGCCAAATTTGACAGAGTGAAGAAGATAGACTACAAACCCTCACAGTTTTTACATGAAGCAGGATTGATAAAAGGTGAGTTTATCGAGCCTGAAGTGAAAGAAAAGAAGCCTAAGAAAAAGGTAGAAAAGGTTTAGTTTCCAAACCTCTTGTCTCGAATACTCATCATTTTGCTATCTTCATCTACATAGATATCAAACAAATCAATCTCATCTATAAGATTAGAAAGTTTTTTATATCCAAAGTTGATAGGTGAGAATGAGGATGAGTTATTGATATATTGTCCTATACTGGCTAAGTTTGCCCAACCATCTTCATCCATAGTTTGCTCCACTGCTGTACGTAAGAGATTGACAAGCCATGTGTCTTGACGCATCTCTTTCCCTGATTTGCGTACGGGTGCCTGTCTTGTATCGGTATCTTCATTGTCTTGGACAGTGTAGTTACTCATCAGCTTTTCTGTAAAGATAAACTGTGAACATGCAGCCATAAAAGGTTTAGGGGTTTTCTTTTCTCCAAATCCAAAGACTTTTATACCTTCAGCCTGTACACGCATCACCACAGGAGTAAAGTCAGAGTCAGAAGTAGCAAAGGCAAAGGCATCGATGTCTTTGGTATGCAACAGGTCTATGGCATCAATGGTCATGAGTATGTCTGTGGCATTTTTGTTTTTTGAGTAGTCAAACTGTTGTATGGGTTTGATTGCAAACTCTAAAAGCTTGTCTTCCCAGTTTTTGAGGTTGTCTTTTGTCCAGTTGCCGTAGGCTTGACGGATGTTCACAACACCATATTTGCTAAGTTCGTTAATGATACCCTCTATAGAACGGTGTGAAATGTTGTCACAGTCTATAAAAAGTGCTATGTGGTCTTCTTTTTTTTCCATATTTGATTCTTTTTTTATTTATTATACCATCAAAGGGTTATTATACAATATAAGCAATCTCAGATTGTGAGTCAAGACGCATAGGAGGTCCCCAAAAACCTATGCCAGAGTTGACATATATTTGGCTTCCATTAGAGAGTGTATGTAGCCCTTTTATGTAAGGTTGCTGTAAACGCACAAGATACTCAAATGGCCATATCTGTCCGCCATGGGTATGACCAGAGAGTATAAGTTCAGGTGTATAGTGAGCTAACTCTTCTATAAATTTTGGTTGGTGGGCAAGTAAAATAGTTTTATATGATTTGTGGGTGTTATGAAAGGCTTTGTGTATATCAGGTACTAATATATTTGTTCTGTAGCCTATACGGTCTGTGACACCTACAATGTTAAGTTTTAGTGCGTCTATTTGTATATTTTCATTAAGCAGTAGTGTTATCTTAGTCGTTTTTATAAATTTTATAATTTTTAGAGGATCGTGAAAATATTCATGATTTCCTAAAATATAATAGATGCCATATTTTGCCTCTATTTTTGTAAATTCAAGGACTGTCTCTTTGATACCATCTAGAGCAGTATCAATAATATCACCGGTAATACAGACAATATCAGGTTTAAGAGCATTGATCTTTTGGACAGATGCCTTGACAAACGCTCTGTCTATTAGCCCGCCTATGTGTAAATCTGATATCTGTACAATAGAGAAGTCAAAAGTCTCCACTTTTACTACATTGACTACGGGCTCTTTCATCCCTTCGTAGGCACCTGCTGTTACATATGAAGTAGAGAGTGCCAGCATAGCACCATCTCCACTTTTTTGATAAAGTTACGTTTGGAGCGATCAACATTTTTAAGACTTTTATGAAAAAGGTGCAGTACCTCATGTAGTATTAGATAGAGAAATATCACAAGAGTAATGCCAATAGAGAGTGAAAAGAGGTAGTAGAAGGTATTGGATATGATATCTGTGTATCTGCCTATGACATACAGTATGTTAAAAATGAAGTTTAGGCTTAGAAGTAGGGTGAGGTTACGTTTTATCTTCTTTGATACTAAGAGTTTTTTAATGACTCTTGAGTAAAAAAGATAGTGCAGAGAGAAAAAGAGTAATAGAAATGCTAAAAAAAAGAGCATTACGCGTATGGGTGTCCCTTATATAATATCAAAGCTATTATAGCTTGATATTAGATTGAAAGGTTGATTTTTTCTTGATATCTGTGCCATGTGGTGTATAGTTATATTTCTCTTTGGCTTCTTTCATGAGTTCATCTGGCATCTCTTTGTACATGGTGTTCATACTGGTATTGATGGTGCCAAGAAAGTAGGTTTTGCCATTTTCTATGTGAGACACTGTTTTTGTACCATAGCCATACCCAGCTTTTCCTCTACTGCATCCGTACATACCTGTTAGTGAATACTCTACCAAACGTACTTTGGTACTAGGCGTTGGGAGTGTGACGACTATGAAGCCTTCACTGTATTTTTTCTCATGAAAGTAAATCTCATAGCCCTCAGGCTCCTCTTTTGTACCTAGTTCTATGTGCCTTACATTTCTATCATCTGTGCCATCTACAGCTATGAGTATGGTGGCTTCTCCAGTATAGTTAGAAGCTTTTGCATTAGAGATTGGGGTAAGTGATGAATTGGTACATCCAGTAAAAACAAATAAGCTAAGAAGTAAGATTTTTTTTAGCATGGTAGAACTCCTTTTTTATTGAAAAGAGCCTAACATGTTAAGTGTGTATTTGACGTGTATTAGTCTATATGTAACACCGAATAGACGGGCATATTAAATTTTTCATGTCCTTTTAGAAAGTCTAATTCCATAACAAAACATGTTTCTACACACTCTGCACCCACCTTGTCTATGAGGCTTGCCGCAGCAGCTGCAGTACCACCCGTAGCTATGAGGTCATCTATGAGTAGTACTTTTGCCGGTTTGCCTGTAGTACAACAGCCATTTTCTCCAAAAGCATCGATGTGTACTTCCACTTCATCAAAACCGTACTCTAAGCTGTATTTTTCTGCGACTGTAGTGTAGGGGAGCTTCCCTTTTTTACGTACAGTTACAAACCCAAGCCCAAGTCTGTCAGCTAAAATACTTCCAAAGATGAACCCACGTGCATCAATCCCTGCTATGTAGTCTAAATCATAGGTCTTATAGCGTTCTTCTAGGTGTGTCATGAGGGTGTTAAGTGCTGTGGCATTTGAAAGTAAGGTAGAGATATCTTTAAAGATAATCCCAGGCTTTGGAAAGTCTGGGATATCTCTAATGCTGTCTAAGATAATTTGTTTGTCTTGGTCTGAGATTGTTTTCATATGCTTACCCTAAATCTGCACCAAAAGCACAACCCTCTATCTTGGCTACGCGTCCAGCGTGTCTACCACCTTCAAATTCTGTATTGGCGAAGGCTTCTATCATATCTTCTATGACACCTTTTCCTACCACACGCTCACCGAAACAAAGGATGTTTGCATCGTTGTGTTGTCTTGTGAGTTTGGCGGTGTAGTGGTCGTGACAAAGCGCTGCACGAATTCCTGGTACTTTGTTTGCGGCGATGTTTATACCGATACCTGTCCCACAGATGAGTATGCCGAAGCTTCCTTCATCAGCCAATACAGACTCTGCACATTTTTTGGCAAAGTCCGGGTAGTCTACACGGTCTGTAGAGTCAGGACCTAGGTCGATTATCTCATGTCCTAGCTCTTGTACAAAATCTTTTACGTATGCTTTAAGTGCATACCCTGCATGGTCTGTGGCGATATAAAATTTCTTTGACATTATTATTTATCCTTCGTATAAAATTTTCCCCTGCGCGGCTTCACTTCGTTACGACCACTGCGGTTCCGTCACTACAATCGTGAAACTATTCACGATTGCTTAACGCTCCTCATTCTACAGGTGCTTCTACTTGAATAGACTCAATAAGTCTACCCACACGGCTCCATCTTATGGTATAGCGTTGTTTGTTCCATAGGGCTTCACATGCTTTGGATGCGATGTCCATGTTTGGACAGACACGGTGTAGCTTGTCGTGGTCTTTTCCTCCACCGTTACCATTCATTACTTGGTCATACGAACGGAACTCAATACTCATGTAGATAAGCCAAGGCTTCCCAACGATGAGTTTGTAGGGTACAGAACCCCAGAAACGGCTGTCGTTTGAGTTGTCACGGTTGTCACCTATCATATAGTAGTGGTCTGGCTCTGCTTTTTTGTAGAACATATAGTGCTCGCTACCATCTGCTTCTTCTACCCGTCTGACAGACATATCTATCTCTTTTCTGTAGTTATATGCCATAGACATGTACTCAAAGCCTGTATTGCCTTCTGGTTGGTACTGAATACCTGGGTATTTGTCCATATATGGGTTCACTACCCACAGTTTGTCATAGAGTGAGACTATTTTCTCTGCAGAGTAGTTCTTTTTGATGTACGCGTCTCCCTCATGGAAGTGTATCATCAACTTTTTATCTTCATAAAGAAGTTCGTCACCACCTACAGCGACACAACGTTTAACGTAGTGTACTTTATGGTTTTTAGGGTAACGGAAAATGACAATATCTTCTCTTTGTGGACGAGGACCTTCTATAAGGTGTCCGTTGTCGTTGAAGTCAGGAAGAAGAGGTATCTCTAACCATGGTAAGTGTGGTGTAGGTATACCATAGCTGAACTTTTTGGCAAAAAGAAAGTCACCGATGAGTTGTGTACGTTTCATAGATCCTGATGGGATAACAAAAGATTGTGCCACAAAAAATATAAGGAATAAAACGATAATAATCGTCCCAGTCCAAGAACTTGCAAAACGGCTAAATGCAGATAAGAATTTTTTCATTAAGCTCTGGCCTTTGCAGCTTTAAGTGTATTGGAAAGAAGCATTGCGATGGTCATAGGACCAACGCCACCTGGTACTGGCGTAATGTATGAACATTTTTTACTCACATTTTTAAAGTCAACATCACCCACAAGTGAACCATCTTCAACACGGTTGATACCGATATCTATCACGATGGCACCCTCTTTAACCATATCTTCTTTTATGAGTCCAGGTACACCAACACCTACAATGACAATATCAGCTTGACTTGTATGTGCTTTGAGGTCTTTAGTAAAGATGTGTGTGACTGTGACCGTGGCATTGGCATTGAGTAGGAGTGCTGCCATAGGTTTACCTACAATGTTACTTGCCCCCACCACACAGACATCTTGTCCTTCTAGGTTGATGTTGTACTCTTCAAACATTTTCATAACACCCAGTGGTGTACAGGCTACAAAACTGTCAAGGTTTGTAACGAGGCGACCTACATTGTAAGCATGGAAACCATCAACATCTTTTTTAGGGTCTATAACCTCTAAAATTTTGTCCGTATCTACATGTTTTGGTAAAGGAAGTTGCACCAAGATACCATCTATACGAGGATTGTTATTCATCATCTCAATGGTTGCGATGATTTCATCTTGACTGATAGTGTCAGGCATGTTGTGTGTTATGGAGTAAAATCCTACTTTTTCACACGCCTTTGCTTTCATTTTGACATAGGCATGACTTGCAGGATCATCACCTATAAGGATGACCTCAAGACCGGGAACAATGTTCTTTTCTTGTTTGAGTTGTTCGACTTCAGAGGCTACGTTTGTTTGCACTTTATTGGCGAGAGATTTACCATCGATGAGTTGCATAGACTGACCTTATAATAATTTAGGGTATTATATCGAAAATACTTTTATGGAGAGTAAACGTCAGTGCAGTTATGAAATATCTATTAATCTTTTTACCTTTATTGCTGTGGTCACAGGAAGACTTCATTTCCCATTACGAATATGGCGAGATGTTGTATGCCAATCCTAGAGGTGTCAGTTGTTCTGAGTGCCATGGTAAAAGTGGTGAGGGTACAACTATTGTCGAGTATCGTGATATTCATGGCAAACAGAGCCTCAAAGGCTCAGATATTCGTCAAAAGAGTTTAAAAGAGATGATACATGCTGTAAATGCCTATCATGAAGTAATGCCTCGTTACTATTTAACGGATCAAGAGGTACAAGCCATCTATGATTATCTTAAAGTAAAAAATAGCACAAAATAAATGAACCCTCTGGACAACCTAGACGTTCACAACATCTCTAGCTTTTGTCTAGGCTAGGCACTCTTTTGCAGTCCTAGCCTTAGCTAAGTCAAAAAAGAGTAACGACGCATAGGCGAAAGCTAGTGATGCCCGAAGGGTGGGCTTTACAAACGCAATCTTGCACAAGATATTCTATCGTCTTAGCTATGGCTAGGACTCAAAAATCTCTTGCACAATCTTACATTTGCAAAGCCCATTGTGAATGATTAGGTTGTCCAGAGGGTTCATTTGGCTATAATTATCCTATATCATTTAAAGGATAGTTATGCAATTCTCAAAAATACTTTCTACATTACTTTTATCAGGAGGGGTGAGTTATGCCTCTTCCTTGGCTGTCTATCAAGACAATACATTTTATACCTATACACCTATTTCAAGTTTTATCGGATTTACGCAAAATGTAAGTGCCAAGTGTGAGGGGAGTAGCCTTGAAGTGGCACCTATGATGCTTTGTCCTAATGACGTAAGACTGTGTAAACTCTATAATAAACTTGACAATATAAAAGAAGATTTACGGATAAACCAGAGTAATTCTACAGTCCTTAATAAGTTTA
>VCAW01000096.1 GCA_013607775.1 Campylobacterota bacterium
TTACTTATGGTTATAAATGGAACAAGGAGGAGTTAACCGACTAGCCCACATATTTAAAAATAAATACATTAATAAGAACAAAAAGAAAACTTACTCCCAAAACATATAAAATTGGTTTTATAGTAAGAGAAGAGAGTCTGTTTTTTCTAAATTTATTTTCTATGAAATACCAACTTACTATACCTAATACAATTGAAACACATAACATTGCAACTTGCTCTTTTGTTGATAAATTGGGACTAAATTTTAATTTATAAAATACAAGCAGTGGCCAATGCCATAAGTAAATAGAATAGGAAGCATTCCCTAGAAGATGCATCAATTTATTTTCTAAAAAGAATGTTGTATATCTGGCATGCATACCCAAATACATAACAAGCCCTGCTCCCAATGAAGGTAATAATGCATTCAGCCCAGGGAATAGTGTCTTTTCACTATAAAAATAGAGCGTATAGAATATAATACCAACGCCCAATATAACACCTAAGTCACTCCCCCGTCTTGGGGCATGATGATCTTGCAAATAAATTGCAATCAAACCACCAATGATAAACTGAAAAAACCTAGTAGGAGAAGCAAAAAAAGCAAAAGATGCATCAATATTAACATACCATTGACTCAACACTAAAGAGGCTAAACCTATCAATATCAGAAGAGTGAATAGATGTTTTTTACTTTTTGTAAATATGAGGATCAAAAGCAGAGGGAAAAGCATATAAAATTGTTCTTCCACAGAAAGAGACCACGTGTGTAATAGTGGATAATATGCCATTGCGTCATTAAAATAATTGGCCTCTGTATAAAAATAAAAGTTGGAAAAATAAAAGAGTGTAGAGACCATACTTTTCAAATATATCTCATTCTCATCGGGTAACAGAATAAAGTAAGCTGCAATACTACTCAACACAACTACGACAAAAAGTGCTGGAAAGAGACGATATACTCTTTTTGTATAAAAAGTTAAAAGGTTAAATTGACCACGTTTCAAATCTCTCCAGATAAATCCCAATATCAAGTAACCAGAAATAACAAAAAAGATATCTACCCCAATATATCCACCAGGCAGTAACATAGGGTTAATATGGAAAATAACGACTGCCAATACAGCAATGGCTCTTAGCCCTTGAATATCCCAACGATAATGCTTTGTGCTGAATGGCATACATACAACCTTATAAACTATCATATACCACAAGTAAGTACTTGAAGTATCAATAAAAATTCTAAAATTATATCTAAGGGTGTCTTAGTTTAAATAATAAAGCTACTACGCACTATATAGCTATGATAAACACATCCTTATTGAAAAAAGAGTATACTTGCATGATTTATTTTAAAATATATGATAGGAGTATAGTTAGTATGATAAAACTAAATGCGAAAGTACTACTTCCATTGTTATGGATTTCGCTCAGCTTTTCTTCACTTCATGCAGAACTCACACGTATTATGCCTTTGGGTGATTCCATCACTTATGATGATAGATTGGCAGATCATGAAGGTACACCGAGACCATCATCCATACGTTCAGGATATAGAAGCCATTTACATTATAAACTTACAGATGCTGGATACCCAGTAGACTTTGTTGGTTCCCGTGTTGCTGGTGAGAAAGTTGTTCCTGCGTTTGATCCACATAATGAAGGTCATCCAGGATGGACCAGTTATGAAATTGGTAGCAAGGTATATACGTATTTGTCACAAAACCCTGCAGATATTGTTTTACTGCATATTGGGACAAACGATAATGATACGTCAGTAGCAGGGGTTAATGATATTTTGGATCAAATTGATCTTTACGAGGAACATACAGGAAGATTTGTCAGAGTAATCGTTGCACTCATTATTGATAGGCAAGCACAAGATGATCTCATCATCGCAGGCTTTAACCATAACTTAGATAATCTACTACAAAGACGCATATCTAGAGGAGATGCAATTACTGTAGTGAATATGTACAGAGGTGCAGGACTAACAAGTGCAGACTATGCTGACCATACACACCCTTCAGATGCTGGATATCAAAAGATGGCACAAGTATGGTTTGATGCACTTATGGCACCTTATAATATTGCACTACACAGCTTTCCAACTACATTGGTATCAAGAGTACATATTCGCTCTATTACAGTAGATGAAGATGCCAATAGTGTCACATTTATTACTGATGTACCTGATAGCGGCATCACATTTTAAGAAGAAATGAAAAATATACTTTTATATAGTACATTAACTATCGCTCTAGTTGGTTGTGGTGGAGGTTCTGGTGGAGGTTCTGGTACATACGAAGGTCCAATGTCTCCGCAAACAAAATATACAATGTATGCAGGAGATAGAGTAGAAAAAGCTTCTTCCTCTGCAATCGTGCAAATTACTCATGTAGATGGCCAAAACCAGTCTACTATAGAATTAGTTGAGGGAAATGCAACTATTATTCGTCAACCATAACATTTAGGTTATAACCCATGAAAGACATTATTGCCAAATCAATATATATAATAATTGATATCGGCATGATTGTACTTTCTGTCTATCTGGCATTTCTTATCAGAGAAAGTTTTGAAACATTAGAACCGCATACTATTGCATATAGTACCTACCTAACTTTCTATCCACTCTATATTATTATCTTCTCATTATTTACCTATGAAGGAATCTATACCTATAGATATGACTTTTGGCATGAAAGTCGAATCATATTTAAAGTGATTATCTTTTCTGCTATTCTTGTATTTGCATATTTAGCCATGACAAAACTGATTACAGACTATTCTCGTCTTGTTATAGGGATGTCTTTTATTATTATGATGATTATGATTCCTTTGGCTAAAAATATTACTAAAAAACTTCTCTATAAACTCGGTCTTTGGCAAAAAAAAGCTAAGGTATATGGGAATGATGCTTTTTTAACAACAGAAATTTACAGAAACCCTTATCTAGGATATATAAAACCAAAATCTAATCAAGAACCTGACACAGTTTTTATTAACTCAAAAGATAACGATGTAGAAACACTAAAAAAAATTATATCTTCTGAGATTCAAGAGAAACACGAAGTCATTTTTGTACCTCTTATGAATGATTACAATTTGACCCAGTCTCATATTTATGAACTTTCCAATACCCGTACCAACCTGATAGTCTTTAGTAACCGTCTTAAAAGTAAGTATCGACTTGTTTTAAAAAATATTTTTGACTTTTTACTCTCTTTATTTATTTTTCCATTTTTAATTCCTATCATGTTATATATTGCCTTTAGATTACGTCAAACAGAACCAAAAGAGAGTATTATTTTTACTCAAGCACGTTTAGGTAAAGATGGTGAAATATTTATCTGTTACAAATTTAGAACGATGCATGAAAATAGTGATGCACTCTTAGCAGAATATTTGAACACATATCCCGAAGAAATAGATTACTATAATAAGTATCATAAGTATCAAAATGATCCTCGTGTAACTAAATTCGGACAGTTATTACGCAAGACTTCATTAGATGAGCTACCACAAATTTTTAATGTTTTAAAAAATGAAATGAGTTTCATTGGTCCTCGCCCCTATATGATTGAAGAAGAGAGTAAAATTGGGGATAATTGTGCAACCATTCTTGCTGTCAAACCGGGGATAACAGGTTTATGGCAAGTGAGTGGGCGAAGTGATGTTGATTTTAAATCACGTGTTGAACTCGATGTATGGTATATTCAAAATTGGAATTTATGGATGGACTTAGTCATACTGATTAAAACGGTTAAAACTGTACTCTTCAGAGATGGAGCACAATGAAAAAGCAAAGAGCACTTTTTCTTGACCGTGATGGTATTATCAATATTGATCATGGTTATGTTTCAAAAATAGAAGACTTTTCATTTTCTGAAAAAATTTTTGAGTTACTCCACTTATTTAAAGAAGAAGGTTATCTTCTTTTTGTGGTAACAAACCAGTCAGGTATTGGACGCAACTACTATACACAGGATGACTTTGAGACGCTTACCAAATGGATGATAAAAACCTTTTCAGAAAAAAACATCATCATAGAAAAAGTAACCTATTGTCCACACTCTCCTAAAGATAACTGTCTATGCAGAAAACCTGCTACTGGCATGATTGATACCATACTTGAAGAGTATGATATAGACCTAAGTGCGTCATGGCTTATAGGAGACAAACAGAGTGACATTGACCTAGCACAAAATAGCCACATCAAACATAGCATTGCCATAGGCATAAATAATATAAAAAACAGTGAATATCATTTTAATTCCATCGACACATGCTATAACTATTTAAAAGCACATAAAGAAATCATTCAACCCAAGGTTAACTAACCATGAATATCAATTATTCTCTTTTTTTTAAAGCCAATTTGTCGATAACACTTCTTATTTTTATGGCATTTTTATGGCACTATACACACCACACTACTTTAAGTTTTATACTGACATTGCTGGGTACACTCTCTACAGGTATAACGCTCTATATCATTTTTTATCTATTGTTATTTATCTTTTCATGGACTAAACAATGGGTACTCTATCTCTCTATGCTTATTTTTATTCTAACCGATATTGCACTTATCATTGATTTTTTTATCTATAAACTTTTCCATTTTCATATCAATGCAATGGTGCTTAATATCATTACCTCACCTGATGCAATGGACTCTGTGCAGACAGGGGTACTGCCGTTCATTGTATTCTTTGTGATTGTTATTGCTTTTATCATTTTTGAATTTAGAATACTCAACACTATCAAAAAAATGCCTATACCTAAGAAAAAAAAGCTAAATAAAAACATAAATAGACGTATTATTTTGCCTTTTCTCTTCATTATAGTGACAGAAAAAATAAGTTTTGGCATGGCATCTCTGTTCTCTAAAAATGATTTGATTGTTCCGTTTAAAGTCATTCCTCTCTACCAGCCACTCACGTTCAATCGTATAGCAGCAAAATATTTTGGATTTAAGGGTGAAGAACAGGCACAACTTAGTATCAAAACCCATTCAGATTTAAAATACCCATTAGAACCTATCGTAATGAATGATAAAAAGCAAGACTTCAACATCTTTATACTTGCCAGTGATGCAGTCAAATATAGTATAGTCAATGAAAAATATACACCAAACATCATGCAGTTTTCCAAAGATGCACTGGTATTTAAACACCACTATAGTGGAGGGAACAGTACTAGGTTTGGTATCTTCTCGCTTATCTATGGACTCAATTCTACTTATTGGTTCTCTTTTTTAAACTCTAATCAAAAACCTGTACTTTTTGATGTCCTACAAAAAGAAAATTATGACATCAGTATTATCTCTTCCACCAATACAAACTGGCCTGAGTTTCGTAAAACCTGTTATGTCAATATTCAAAATGATATACAAGATGCCTTTAAAGGTGAGCCATGGAAGAAAGATGCACAAAGTACACAGTGTTTTATTGATGGACTCTCTGAAAACATACAAGATAAAAAACGTTTTAGTTTTATCTTTTTAGATTCACCACATGGATATTCCTATCCTCCTGATGCAAATATATACCATGCCCTCAATGAGGAAGTCAACTACCTTGCTATTACTAAAGAGAGTGATGCTTTACAAACAGTTATAAAACGCTATAAAAATGCTATTGTCTACAATGATAAGCTCTTTGGTAAGATGATAGCTGCACTCAAAAAGCACCACCTGTACAATAATTCTCTCATTATCTATACTTCTGATCACGGACAAGAATTTTTTGAGCAAGGAAACTTCGGACATAACACAGCATTTTCTAAGGCACAACTACATGTACCGATGATGATAAAACTACCAAAATCTTTACAACACAGCAAGCTCGGTACTCAAATTAATCACTCTTTGACCTCGCATCAAGATATTGTACCCAGCATACTTTCACTACTTGGGGTAAAAAACAGTCCATCCGCCTACAGTAACGGATTTAACTTTTTCTCAGAAAATTTTCACCAAGATTACCATTTCGCTGCCAACTGGAATCATAATGCACTACTTACTAAAGAGACTATATCTGTATTTTCAAACTTACCTAACAAAATTTTCAGTAATGAAGTACATGACACAAATACCTATAAACGCGATAAAGACAAAAAGCCTAACAGCACCTTTTTACTAGATGTCATTCGTGAGAATAAGAAGTTTCTTAAATAGACTTCATGCAATAAATATTAAGCACTTTGTATAAGCGCTTTCATGGCATAAAATGCTTCTGTTTTACGTATAGTCTCACCTCTATTATCTACAAGCCCATATCCTGCGGCTATGAGTTGATGCCAATAGATACGTTCTATTTTTCTACTTTTTTTCGCGATATCATAATATGCCAACATATATTGACTATACATCTCCTCACTCACACACTCCAGTTCAGAAGTTGGTGCATGGGGCGCTGTTTTGGACAAAGGCCAATTCACTTCTGTGATGTATATCTCATTGCTTGTTTTTGGAGAGAGTCTTACCAAAGCATATAACATATTGATTTTATTTTTAGTATTGAAAATACCCATTTGTGTACGGTAGGGACTTCCTCTTCTGTCAACGTAGAGAAGAGAAGAGAACTTGTCATACCTTACTTTAAAAAAGCTAAACAAAGTACGAATGGTATAGTGAAATTCAAAGTCTATCACAGATGAACCTATGAGTTTTAGATGGGGATACTTTTCATCTCGTAGTTTTTGAATGATTTCAAACCATTTCAAATACTCATCCATAGAGAAAAATCCCCATTTCGTACGGTTAATCGCATTACCGATTTGAAATTCATGGACAAAGGGAGAGAAATGTTCAAAAATAGTCTCTATATCTTTTTTTAATAATATCTCGTCTTCAATATGTTCTCTGTCTTGAAGAATATTTAGAAGTATCTGTGTATCTGCTGTCTTGTGCTTGTCACTCTCTGTGAAAAAACTTTTTGCAAATGTGACATACTCTTCTACCCTTTCCATCTCCCATAAGGGCATACGAATCAAAAGATGCTTTACGCCTAGTTCCTTAACAAGCTCTTTTTGAACCGCACCCTTATCAAGGTCTACCCCTATACCATAAAAGGATTTTTTAGTACTATTATGCCCTTTGAACCAAAACATAATGGCTATGCTTAGAGGAAACATAATAAGATTTGTTAAAAAAAGAGGTATGTAACTCCAAAGATGTTTACTTCTCATCTTTTTTTTATATGCTTTATCTTTTAAAGGATAAGGTTGATCGGAATATTTATCCCATATAAATGGCGCTTTCATAGATACTCTTTACACATTGAAGTTCAAACGACGCTTTAATAATTTAAATGTCACTTTCCAGTAGGTACGTAATTGATTACGTAAACTTTGTATTTTCCATTGTGAGAGAGGTAAAGTATTAGATTTAAGTACTCTAAGTTCTACTGCATCTATATGAAAATCTTTAATCTCTTCCCATGTAACTTCTCCAAAACCAACAAAGTCATTGGCTTTATTTTCACCATGTATAATAGACATCCAAACATACGTATTGCGTATGGTTTTAAGTTGAGTAACTTTACTCCATTCACCATGCCGTTCACGGCTCCAAACAGTCTCCCATCTATCACTTTTTTCTATCAGTGAGATAAAGGGATTATGCAAATGTGTACGTTTCCCCAGTTTCACTTCTGGCTCTATTTGTAAAGTGTAGCCATCGATATAATCTATAGCCATAAAGTCTTGTTTATCAAATTGTTTTTGGACATTCTCAATATACTGTTCACTTAAACAATCATCATTGTCTAAACGTGAAGTGATAAGATAAGGTTGTGACAATTCTTTAGAGATTGTTTCTTTAATAGCTGGAAGGAAAGCATCCATACCATCAATATAGATGGGTCTAAAAAGTGGGAAATCTTTTGCTAGTTTATCTATCACATCCCTAAATTTTTCATCTGTCTCTTTATCAAAAAAAACGAGCCATTGGAAATTTGTATTTGTCTGTTTTTGAACAGAAGCATAACAAAAATTTTCAAATAATATTAAACGATTTTCCATCCATTCATCAGTCAGTACTTGGGATTTATTACGTGTTGTATCCCAACCTTTTTTACGTAAATTAAAGCGAGTGATAAGAAAATGTTGAAACATGATTTTTCCCAAATAAGAGATAATAAAATTTATATAGTCACAGTATATCAAAAAATAGAAAAATATCAGTAAACCCCAAATAACGAAATAGAAAAATAACCAAACAAGAGGAAATATCGTATAATACG
>VCAW01000130.1 GCA_013607775.1 Campylobacterota bacterium
CATAGGGTATACCTTTGGAAAATAATTATTATTATTTTAGCGAAAAGTTAGATAAGTTGTATTGAGTTTGTTAAAAATATGTCAATATGCCATATTTTAAATACTTTTTTAAAAATAGTGTTACACTTGCTATGCATGTTATGATGATATTCGTAAGTGGAGATTTTATCTTGGTAGGGTAGGACTTGGGCTAGCCCATGAGAAAGGATAACGCATGCGTATTCTTATTGTCATCATACTATTGCTGATTATCTTCACTGTTAGGTGTTGGTAGCCCAATAGGGAGTATGGAGAGATTACGACTCTCTATGCTCCATGCAGAAATTATAGCATAAAATAGATTAACTAATTTTCTTTATTTGTTTACTTCTTCAGCAATAATGATACCAAAAAGTCCATCATCATGGGTAATACCTTGACTAGGTAAATATATACGTGATACAAACCCATCTAAATAAAGTGCATTTTTACATCCATGTTCTTTAAAAAAAGTCGCAAAGTTATAGAAGTTTATTTTTTCTGCCGAGATAGCAAAAAGAAGATTACTATTTGGGAGAATACCTACACCATTTCGTATATGTACATTTTTAGAATTTGGCATAAATTTATGATGTATCTGTCCATCAATGACTAACATTGGACCAGATTGAGTAGCGTAGTTTATACTGTTGTTATATTTGAATTTTTTAGTAGGTGTGACATAGGCTTTTTTGTCTTTGGTAATATAAAAAATACCATTTGGCTGCATATAAAAATTCCCATAAGAATCTTGTGTTTTATCAATATTTTTTATACGTTTCCCATTTTCAATATAGAGTCCTTGAGGAGATAAATCACGTAAATACATTCCTCCATTCATTGCAAATTTTAAATGTTTGTTTTGTGATGAAAGATAAGCTTGAAGTGTTTTAAAATTACTGTAGGCAATGCCTTTGGGATTTTTATGATAAAAAGAGATATTTTTGGGAGATGTAGTGTATGAAATGATTTTGTTCCTGTGAAAAGTATCTTGCGTAAAAGCATAGAGAATTATGGAACTGAATAATAGTAAATAGAGCCACTTGCAAATTCAATCTCACCAAACAGCTAATATCTCCTCATAACAATTTTTGAGTTTAAAAAAATTCTATGAGGAATTAAACCCAATAATTTATCTCACTTTTGCTAAATTTCTATAAATTTGTCATTTTTACTCCATACTTTATGGTTTGGTGCCTACAATTTCTTTGTTTTTTACGTTTTATACGTATTCTCAGGTAACAAGCTTTAGTGCAAAAAACGCACCAAACCGGCCACCCATCGCGTTTGCATCCGGCCAGCA
>VCAW01000081.1 GCA_013607775.1 Campylobacterota bacterium
CAGGGTTTGATGCTAGAATTGTGGTTCAGGGTATTCGTTAGAGATGCGAATTCGGCCAAGTTTAAAAACAACTTCAAAGACCGCTTCGCTTTCCAATCCATTTCATAATAGATATGCTCCAAATACCAAGTAAGTTCTTTTGGGGTGATGCCCCTTTTCATAGCTTCACGTTTTAAAATGTATTGGGGTATTTTTACTTTGCTATTTGCAAAGGTACGTGCTAGTTTTTCTATGCTTTTCCCATGTTTGTTGTAACAGAGCCTTGCAAAAACGAAGGGTAAATCTGTTTTGTTATACCACTCTTCTGCGAGGTCTAAGCCTTCACCACCATCTAGGTAGTATTTGAGTGCAGTATCACCTATGAGGACTTTGCCTTTAAGGTCTAAAACCTTGGCAAGTTGATTAGATGTAGCAGAAGCTGGATCTGTTTGGTTTTCACCTTCAAGTAGTAGAACGGAGTAGACTTTCTTATGGGCAATGATGCCTAAGTCTGTACACTTACATTTGCGTGACTCCACAGAAGAGATGAACCCTGCATTTATGGCTCGACGTTTGAGGGCTTTGTTGATGGTAGAGGGGACTGCACGGTTATAGTGAAATGACATACTTGCGGCATTGTTAGAGATGTAGCGCTTTAAGAAAACTTGAAAGGGTAAGAGGTTAAGATAAGAAATAGACCCAAACAGCATACAACCCCTTTCGATAACACGAAATATACAATAGCAATTATAAAACTTGCATAAGTCATTGTCCCGTAGGCATTTACAAATAATCATCGATTAACCTAAGGGTTAACCTCAAATTCTTTGCAAGCACCTACAGAACAAGCACTTTATGCTATTTTCATAATACTATTGCATATTTCATGTTTAAGCATGATTATACCAAACAAGAATTATAATCGCGTTATAATTTGGGCAAGTCCCAAGGAGAATTTTTTATGATAAAAGTAGAATTTTTAGGCCCCATAGGTAAGGCGCCTATGGAGATGGAAGCTGCAACCCTTGCAGATGTATCAGCAAAGTTAAAAGAGGACAGTACGCTTACGCAGTGGCTGGACAAGTGTGCTGTAGCACTCAATGACACGATGGTAAACGACCTTAGTACAGTACTTAAAGATGGCGATAGAGTTTCCATTTTGCCTCCTGTGTGTGGTGGCTAGGTAGTGGAGCTTTATAATGGTCCACTTGATACCAAAGAGATATTTGGTAGATGGTTAGATGAACAGGCAGAGTCAAATTATGGTGCGTACATCCCTTTTGTGGGAACCATACGTGCAGAAGATGACATAGAAGCGCTTAGTTTTGACATTTATGAGCCTGTACTACAGCAGTGGTTTGATGCATGGCAGGAAAAAGCCAAAGCTCTTGGTGCAGTGGTAAAAATGGCACACTCCATAGGTGATGTGCCTGTGCATACTTCATCGTATGTTTCTGCTGTATTTTCACCTAAGCGCCGTGTAGCACTTGAGCTCATAGATGAGTTTGTAGAAGACTTTAAAGCCAATGCACCCATCTGGAAATATGATGTAAAAAATGGTGAGCGTATTTACGCTGCCGATAGAAGTACGGCAATGAATGGAGCAGGATTATTAGCATGATGCATTTTGATGAATCAATTGAGATGATAAAAAATCTTGAGATAAACAACTATAAAACGAAAAAACTCTACCTAGTGGATGCATTGGGGTATGTACTGGCTGAAGATATTGTGGCAGACCATAACTCTCCTGAGTTTCCTACTTCTGCGATGGATGGATATGCGATTATCCATGAAGATATGGCTTTGGGTACGTTAAAAGTAGGGAGCATCAACCCTGCAGGTTCTGCACTCAAAGAAGAAGTGATAGGCGGAACGTGTATTAAGACTTTTACGGGGTCGCTTATGCCTCATGGTGCGGATACACTTATTCCCATAGAAAATGTAGAAGTGCAGGGTGATGAGATCGTCATCAAGCAAGAAGTACCTCAAGGGTTTTCTGTACGTGAACCTGGAGAAAATTATGCTAAAGGGCAGTTGCTTATTCCTAAAGGCACAAAGATAGACTTTCCTCAGATAGGGGTGATGGCATCTTTGAATATTGCCAATGTGTTGGTCTATGAAAAGCCTACAGTTGCTATCATCTCTACGGGCTCAGAATTACTTGAACTTGGACAAGAACAAACCAATGATGCACAGATACGTTCATCGAACAATTACATCTTAGAAGCAATAGTGAAAAAGTATGATGGTATGCCTTTGCAGTTAGGGTGTATCAAAGATGATAAAGAGACGATTACGAGAGAAATCTCTGAAGCTTTAGAGAAGTCTGACATTGTGGTAACCACAGGGGGTGTTTCTGTAGGAGACTTTGACTTTGTGAAAGATGTCATTCGTGAGATAGGATGCGACGTAGTCTTTAAGGGAGTGCATGTCAAACCTGGACAGCACATTATGGTAGCACGTAAGGGTGATAAGTTCATTATAGGCTTACCAGGGTTTGCTTACTCATCTACCGTGACGGCACTGCTTTACCTTGTGCCACTTATAGAAAAACTTCAATACGGTAAATCTGCTTTACATACAGTCAAAGCAAAACTCAAAGAGCCTTTTGTGAAGCGTGCCAAAAAAGCAGAGTTTACTGCATGTAACGTTTCACTTGTTCAAGGCGAGTACTATGTTGACTTTAAAGGTAAAAAAGTAGGCTCTTCTGCCATACTTACCAATATGTTAGGAGATGTAGCACTTCTCGTCACCTCTGAAGATGATACTTCTAAAGAGGTTGGTGATGAGGTAAGTGTATTACTTTTTGGCTAACTTCTCATTATCCATTACTTTAAAGAGAGAGGATAGATTCTCTCGCTTTTAAAAACATCGCAAAATCTGCCGCTGTTTTACATCCCATTTTCATTGCATAACTTAATAATTCTTTGTTTAGTGAATAACTCATTTGAAATCCTTTAAGTATTAATATGTCAAATAATACATAAAAATATAAAATAATGTAAAAAATATTGCATATTGACATATTTTTAAGGAAATTAGCATATAATTACCTATATATACTAAAAGGGGTATAAAATGATGAATTTGAATGATATAGTAGATAAACTCAAAGATGTACTTTCTGAAAGTAGCATTGGGAAAAAAGTATTTGATAAACATGTGGCAGAAGCTTTAGGGATACCGCAAGGAACCTTCGCCTCTATGAAAAAAAGAAATTCTATTCCTTATGCAGAGATATTGGAGTTTTGTGCCTTGAAGAAGATATCGGTGAACTGGCTTTTCTTTGACCAAGCGGTAGATATGCTTAAAGAGGAAACAGAGAAGTTTTTTCAGGTACGGTATTTTTCTGATATCCGTGCATCTGCTGGTGGAGGTGCCGAGGTATTTGATGAAAACTATGAGACTATTAGTATCGATGAAAAAATTATGCATAATATGGTGGGTATGGGCAATACAGAGTTAGAAGCCATCCATGTGGATGGAGAATCTATGGAGCCTACACTCCTTGATGGGAGCATTGTATTTGTAGATAGAGAACAAACCAATATCAATAAAAATGGTATTTTTATCGCTTCAACTAATGGAGGGCTTTTTATTAAGCGTATTCAGCAGCGTGCCGATGGGATGATAGAACTTATCTCAGATAACAGTATGTATCCACCTCAAGCTATATCTCCTGAGGAGGTGACTATTGTGGGTAAGGTTGTAGGGAATATAGAGAGTCTTTAGTTCGCACATTCCACACATCTCACACTTTCAGGACGTACAGACATGCGTCCAACCCCTATATTTTCTTCACACTCTATACAGATACCAAACATTGGTTTATCTATACGCTGTAAGGCATTGTTCAGACGTGTGAGCCTAACTCTTGCCTCATCTAGGACTTTGTGATTGACATGTTGTTCTCCCATAGCTTCTAGGCGAGTGAGTCTCCCTAGTCCACAATCTGGAGATATGGGTTTTACTTTTTCTTCCAACTCTTTTATCTGTCTTGTAAGTGTGATGATGTCATTTTCTATTTTTTCTTTAATAGTCTGTTTTTCTTGTTTGGTCATAGGTATCACTTTATGGTATATTAGAATTATTATACACTAAAGAGACAGAGATGCAAAAAATATTTTTTTTGATAGTTTTATCCTTACTATTGAGAGCAGAACAACACTATACCAATGCCCTCATAAAAGAGCATTCGCCATACTTACAACAACATGCCCATAACCCTGTTAACTGGTATCCTTGGGGAGTGGAGGCTTTTGAAAAAGCTAAAAAAGAGCATAAACTGATATTTCTCTCTATAGGGTACAGTACCTGCCACTGGTGTCATGTGATGGAAGAGGAAAGTTTTACAGATGTTTCTGTAGCAAAGTTACTAAATGATGATTTTATCTCCATCAAAGTAGATAGAGAGCAATACCCTCAAATAGATAAAAAGTATCAGAAAATCTATAGAGATGTTTATGGTAAACGTGGAGGATGGCCACTGAGTATTTTTATGACGGCAGACAAAGAGGTGTTTTTTATGGGGACGTATATTCCTAAAGAAGAGGGGTATGGTTCAAAAGGCTTACTGTCTCTTTTGCCTTCCTTTGTAGTGTTAAACGCTGATACTTCTGTTTTAAAACAAGCGATAGAAAAACATAAAAAGAAACATAAGAAACATAGTTTACAACTTGATAGGAATGAAAAGTTGGTATCAAAAGTAGTCTCTGCTATAGCAGCACAGTATGATTCAGGCAATGGAGGCTTTGCTACACATCCTAAATTTCCTGAGGCTTCGAAGATAGATTTGTTATTGGATATCTATAGATTAATGGGTAATCAAAAAGCATGGGATATGGCTGAGTTGACACTGAAAAAGATGGCACGAAGTGGTCTTTATGACCAAGTACATGGAGGATTTTTTAGATACACGATTGATAGTGAGTGGAAAATACCTCACTTTGAAAAGATGCTCTATACCAATACAGAGCTTGTTGCTGTCTATGTAAAAATGGTTGAGATGACAGGTGATGGACTGTACAAAAAAGTAGTAGAAGAGAGCATTAAAGAGATGGAAAAGCACTATATGAAAGAGGGGGTCTATCTGAGTGCCAGTGATGCAGACTCTGATGGAGAAGAGGGTGGCTATTTTATCTATGAATATCTGGAACTCAAAAGTGCACTTAAAGAACAAGGCTGGAAAGCGCAAGAGATAGAAGATGTATTAAGTTACATGGGGATAGAGGAAGATGGAAATATAGATGGAGAGTTTTCTCAACCACACATCACAAGAGTAAATGCACCTATGAAATTAGAAGTATTAAAGAGCTATATGCAAAAAGTGAGTGCCAAACGTACTTTCCCTTTTGTAGATAATAAAATCAATACGGCTTGGAACGCGATGATGATAAAAGCACTTTTTATGGCTTCAAAAATAGATGAAGCATATTTGACTTTGGCCAAGAGAAGAGTGGATGCTTTATTGAAGTTGATGTACCCTGAGGGTGTGCTTTATCATCAAACACTTTTGGGGAAGACTCCTACACAAAAAGCCCTACTTGAAGACTATGCTTTTTTAATAGATGCTTTGATAGCTGGATATGAACGAACGTATGATAATAAATATTTGAAACTTGCACAGTCATTGACAATTAAAGCAATAGATAGATTTTATAAAGAGAAACGATGGTATTTAAGTGATGATGGGTTGAATTCTGAAGCAGATTTTGATGACAGATACTATACCTCTGCCTTGTCAGTGATGTTGGACAGTCTTCTTCGTATGGCATCACTCACTGATAGACTGAAATATAATGCAATTGTCAAGGATACTTTTACAAATATGGGAGGTATACTTAAGATAAACCCTGCGTCAGCTTCTAAGCTGGTACATACTTTTTTGAGGCGAGAAAAAGGAAATATTATTATCCATGCCAAAAAAGAAAAGTTACATATCGCACAAGCCAAACTAGATAAAGTGCAGTATCCTTTTCTTTTAAGCGCTGTAGAAGAGAGTGATGAGTATCTTGCATGTAAAACAACTATGTGTTTTGCTCATGATAAAAATATAACAAAACTGATAGAGAAAATAAATGAGGCTGTAAAATAATGCTTACAATGAATAATGACTTAGAAGGGGCACTAAAAAACTATATAAAACTTCTTGATGAAGAGGAGTATTTTGAAGTACATGAAGTACTTGAAGAGGCATGGCATCCATTGCGTCTTAGAAAAGATCCTGTGGCAAATTTGGCAAAAGGGCTCATCAATGGGGCGATTACCTTTGAACATATTAAACGTAATAGAGCCAATGTGAAAAATAAGGCACAAATGGTCATTGCCTCGTATGAGAGACATAAACACTTGTGTATAGAAACGATTTGCTACTATGGTCTGTTTAAAGAGGCATGTAATAAAATAGAAAATCTTAAACAAATGCATTGTGAGATATTCAACTAATGTATTGGTATCATGCTACGACAAAACACTCTTACAACTCTGTGCGTACGAATCCAAACCGTTTATCTTGGGAAAATCAGCCCAGTACCTATAAGAACTATCCAGAAGCATATCAAAGATTTAAACTGAATTTGGAAGAAGAGGAAGATAATTTTCTCTATCATATTGCAGGACTTACTGCAAAGAAGAGCTACCCTAATGGTGAGTATTATCTGCGTATTAACCCAAGTGCAGGTGCGTTATATCCTAATGAACTGTACTTTCAAGTACGTGGAGTAGAGGGGAAAGTGGATGGCATCTATCATTATGAAGTGGGTAGTTCTTCTTTAACGTTCTTACATGCGATAAATGAATCAGAGGGGATAGAGTCTTACTTTGGGTTTAAAACGGCGATGCGTGGGTACTTGTTTTTAGTCTCAGCCATTTACTATAGGTCATCGTGGAAATACAAAAATCGCGCTTTTCGCTATTGCCTTTTAGATGCAGGGCATTTACTTGGGAGCATTGAAGCCGCTGCCCTTCTTAAGCCCCATGCCGTGCAGATAAATTACACGATAGACAAAGAAAAACTTAACCGTATGTTTGGTTTTGAGGAACGTGAATGATTCTTAGCAGGTGCAGTGATGGCAGTACCTATACATGGGAGTGAAGTCAATGCTATAGAATTTGCATTGCCCTATGTAGATGGCAGTAGAAGTTTTGAAAAAAACGAACTCATAGAACAAGCATACCATGAGACGATGGTGTTAGAAGCATGTAAAAGACAAATAAAAGCACCAAAATTTACCTATAATACTACTAAGCTTCAAGAGACACTATTTACCCGTCGTTCCCAACGTGGGTTTCATGAAGGTGCTATTACCAAAGGGCAGTTTAACTATATTATGGAGATGATACATCAGCCTATACTTTCTGATTGTGATGAAGAAGTATCTATCTATGTTGTTGTCAACCGTGTTCTTGATATGCCTCTAGGTCTCTACAAGGATGGTACATACTTGGCATATGGTGACTTTGCACGAAAAGCAGGGTATCTCTCTTTGGAACAGTATTCGCTTTCGCAGCAAGGAGCTGTAGCATTTTTTCTAACTTCAAAAGCCAAAAATTATCAAGCCCTCTATCAAAAAGCAGGCATCATAGGACAGCGTCTTTATGTTGCGGCACAGTACATGCAAATAGGGTGCTCAGGTATAGGCGCATACTATGATGATGAGGTCAATGAATTTGTAGGTAATGATGATGTGGTACTCTATGCTTTGGCAATAGGAAAATAGATCTTCAATTTTATTGAAGAGTTTTATTATATAATTAAATATTATTTATATGTTAATTTATAGTTATATTAGTTATAATGTCAAAAAATTTAAAGGATTATTATGAATAGACTACCATGGTGGATGGGCGGCATACTTATGTCAGGATTACTTTTAATGACTTTTTCTGTTTTTGGTGCAGATAGACCTATTGGGGCATCAACGTATGTACCGTTCTTTGCAGGGTTAGTATTTGACCTTGACCCAGAGAAATATACCTATCTCAAAGAGATTAAAAATGCAGGTTCTTGGGAAGGAATTATGCTTTTAGGTTCACTCTTTGGCGGATTTATCGTTTCTGTTTTTCTTACAAAAACATTTCGTTTATCCCTTGTGCCTACTGGATGGAAAAAATATAAAAACAACTCTGTACTCTCAAGACTCTTTTGGAGTTTTATCGCAGGCTTTGTGATGATTATAGGTGCACGTTTGGCAGGAGGGTGTACTTCTGGACACTTTATGTCAGGTATGAGTCAAATGGCAATTTCATCGATGATTTTTGGTACAGTGGTGATGATTTCACTTGTGATTACAGGTAGACTATTTTATAACACGAAGGAGGACTAATGCAAATTATTGTAAAAACAGCAGGTGATGATTTTGCATCGCGTATGGCTCAGATGTTTGAAGATGTCATCCATCAAGGACATGGTTCTTTAGTATTAGTCTTTTTGATTGGTGTGATTTTTGGTGGGATAATCCAATACACAAGGGTAGACAAGTTTGAGAAAATAGCAGGTTTTGCGATGCTCAAAGATACCATTGTGCCAAAGATGTTGTTTTTAGCAGTAGGGCTTACCAGTATAGGACTTTACTTTATGATAGAAGCAGGTTGGGCACATTATCATATTAAACCTATTATATGGCAAGGACTTATTATTGGAGGTATTTTATTTGGTGTCTCTATGGCTATCTTTGGTAAATGTCCTGGAACAGGGCCTGTCTCTATTGCTGAAGGGCGTATCGATGTACTTGTGGGTGTTATTGGTGGTTTATTAGGTGGATTGGTATTTACCCTCTATTATGACGATATTTTTAAGCCACTTATGGGTGAAAGTGCAGGGAAATTGACGCTACCTTCATTTTTCCCAGGTAATGAACATATGGTTGTGCTTATTTTTGGTGTGGTTGTGAGTATTATTGCATTTATCATCCCTAAAAAAGAGATGTTTGATGAAGCAGATCTTTGTAAGCTCCCAGAAGACCAACGACCAGATAGACAAAGTTAGATTTTAAATCTATAGTTTAGGGCTTCCAGGTGTCTGCGCACTTGGTCTGGTATATCTCCCTGAAACTCTAAACTGTTGTCTTTTACTGTACCCCCTGTGCCTAACTTTTTCTTAAGTATTTTCACTAAGTTTTGTAAATCATTTTTAACCAAGTAAAAAGGCTTGACTATAGTCACAACCTTCCCTCTACGTTTCTCTTTTGCCAAGTGAAGTTGGTGTTTTTCCGGTGCTTTTATCTCGGAATGTGTTTTTGGTGAAGGTTTATCTTTATTGTCAGAAGACCAACCTTTATCTTCATCATCAAAGTTAGCACCCATTTCAAATAGATTTTTCATTATTGTATTCTCCACATTAGTTATAGTTTGTGTCAAAAAGTATACCCAATACCACCATGAGTACAAGGAGAAATATCATAATCTGATAGAGTGTGTATTCATTTGGGAGTTTCATTGATATACCTTTACTTATCTATATTATATATAATCTCAGTTTTATTTTTCTTAGTTTGTATTTCATGAATACTCAGACCTTCTATAGGAAGTTTCATAAATGCTTCGATGGAGTTAACCCCAGCTTTTGCTATTTCACGTAGCACGATACCTCTATAGGCTTTAGCCCAATGGCTAACCACTTTGCCCCCTTTGATAAACTTGAGTGTGGTATAGAGTTTGGTGGGTTTGTAAAATTTATCATAAAAACCTGCACGTAGGTCCAATATCTCTTCTTGGGCAAGATACTCTTCCATTAGTGCTGCAGAATGTTCATGGTAAAATTTTTCAGTTTTAATGTCTCCTACTGCTTCCCCTTGTTTTAATTTATATTCAGGAATCAAGTCCGAACTTCTAATGGGCCCAAATAAATTAGAGAAGAGGATAACATGCTTATCTATATAGGCTTGGGCGTCACTGTCAAGTTTCTCATATCCAAGGTAATCAAAGGCAACACCGGTGTAACGTTCTATAGCCTTCATTGTAAGCTCATGGATAATATCTTTTTTATGTTTGAATATATCGGCTTCTTTTTTAATGCCAAACATTTTAGAAAGTACTTGCATGTCACCCTGTTGTAAAATATTGATATAGGTATGTAAAAGTTTCATACGATAAGGAGCTAATTCCTTAAAAAGAAGCGCATTTGGATTAAAAGGGAGTTCTCCTCCAGATTTTTTTGTTTCACTTGGAGCAAGTAAGATTTTCATGAGTATGCCTATTTTTAGCGTATTTTGATGGTGCTATTCTATAGAAATTACCTAAAAAAGAAGAAATTTATATTTTTTTACAAAAAAACCTTGACATTTAAAATCTATTTGTCTATAATTCCCGTCCATTTAAAGCGGAATGGCTTTTTATGATGGTGCTGGTGTAGCTCAGCTGGCTAGAGCAGCTGATTTGTAATCAGCAGGTCGGGGGTTCGAGTCCCTTCACCAGCTCCATGAAATTTTTATCAGTGTTTGACCAGAAAAAAATCAATTTTATTTTTTTAATTAAAAACAAAATTTGATTCTATACATAATGGTGAGTTACTCAAGTGGCCAACGAGGGCGGATTGTAAATCCGCTGACTACGTCTTCGAAGGTTCGAATCCTTCACTCACCACCATGTAACCATTATGCGGGCGTAGCTCAGTGGCTAGAGTTCCTGCCTTCCAAGCAGGCTGTCGAGGGTTCGAATCCCTTCGCCCGCTCCACATGGTATATTGATCTGGGAGCTGATGTGAATGCACTATTTACACAACTTCACATTACCTACAATCAACAAACACTCATAACAATTTTAGAATAATTTTAATCATATACGAAAGTATTGATTGTCGTTGCCCATATGGCTCAGGGGTAGAGCACTTCCTTGGTAAGGAAGAGGTCGTGAGTTCAAGTCTCACTATGGGCTCCAGAAATACTAAAACCAAGTATGGACAAGTGTGTAGTATGTATACTATACTCCTGTCCATATAGGTTAATATTGACTTAAGAAGATTTGGGTATAATACTGCCTTTATAAAACATTTACGCTAGGAGAAAAGCATGGCTAAAGAAAAATTTGAACGTACGAAACCGCACGTAAACATCGGTACAATCGGTCACGTTGACCACGGAAAAACTACATTAACAGCTGCAATCACAATGTGTCTTGGGCTTAAAAATGGTCAAGCAACTATGGATTATGATCAAATTGATAATGCTCCAGAAGAGAGAGAAAGAGGAATTACAATTGCTACTTCTCACGTAGAGTACGAAACGGATTCAAGACACTACGCTCACGTAGACTGTCCAGGTCACGCGGATTACGTTAAAAACATGATTACTGGTGCTGCTCAAATGGACGGTGCTATTCTTGTTATTGCTGCAACTGATGGACCAATGGCTCAAACTAGAGAGCACATCCTTCTTTCTAAGCAAGTAGGTGTACCATACATCGTAATTTTCTTGAACAAAGAAGATCAACTTGATGATGAAGATAAAGAAGAGATGTTAGAGCTTGTAGAGATGGAAGTAAGAGAACTTCTTTCTGAGTACGATTTCCCAGGTGATGATACACCAATCGTAGCTGGTTCTGCATTCCAAGCGCTTGAAGAAGCAAAAGCTGGTACAGCTGGTGAGTGGTCAGAAAAAATTTATACACTTATGGATGAAGTTGATGCTTACATTCCAGAGCCTAAAAGAGAAACTGAAAAAGATTTCCTTATGGCAATCGAAGATATCTTTACTATCCAAGGTCGTGGTACTGTTGTAACTGGTAAAGTTGATCAAGGTCAAGTATGTGTAGGTGACGAAGTTGAAATCGTTGGTCTTAAAGACACTCAGAAAACAACTGTTACAGGTGTTGAGATGTTCCGTAAAGAAATGGACTGTGGTATCGCTGGCGATAACTGTGGTGTTCTTATCCGTGGTATCGATAAAGAAGCTGTACAAAGAGGTATGGTTCTTTGTAAGCCAGGTTCAATCAACCCACACACTAAATTCGAAGCTGAAATCTATGTACTTACTAAAGAAGAAGGTGGTAGACACACTCCATTCTTTAACAACTACAGACCACAGTTTTATGTACGTACAACAGACGTAACTGGTTCAGTCCAACTTCAAGAAGGTACTGAAATGGTTATGCCAGGTGATAATGTTAAAGTTAACGTTGAACTTATCGCTCCTGTTGCAATGGACCAAGGTACTAAGTTTGCTATCCGTGAAGGTGGTAGAACAGTTGGTGCTGGTGTTGTTTCTAAGATTATTGCTTAAGACAAACACTTGTAAGAAGGATTTCCTTCTTACAAACTTATCATAGGAGATAACAATGAGAGAAACAGTTCACTTAGGATGTGAGAAATGTACAAGACGTAATTATCACACAACTAAAAACAAAAAGACAACAACAGAGAAACTCGTTCTTAAAAAGTATTGTAAATGGTGTAAATGCCACACAATACACAAAGAGATGAAACTCTAATAGTAATACTTTTTTAATACCAAAGCTTTTTGGCTTTAGGTATTAATTTAGGCCAATAGCTCAGTTGGTAGAGCACTGGTCTCCAAAACCAGGTGCCGTGGGTTCGAGTCCCTCTTGGCCTGCCACAAAAAAAGGTAACAAATATGGGAAAAATTTCAACATTTATTGCAAACGCGAGAGCGGAGATCCATAAAGTAATATTTCCAACAAAAGTACAAGTAAGACAAGCATTTTTAGCAGTTGTTCTCGTAGTAACTGTAATATCAATATTTTTAGCATTGGTTGACCTTTTAATGTCATCAATCGTATCATCAGTTTTATAGGATAGACAATGGCTTTTCAATGGTATGCAATTCAAACATATTCAGGTTCTGAACAATCAGTAAAAAGAGCAATTGAACAACTGGTTCAAGATCATGGTATCGAAGAAAAAGTTGAACGTATTGTAGTTCCTACTGAAGAAGTAATTGAAGTTAAAAATGGTGAGAAAAAAATTACTGAACGTACACTCTATTCAGGGTATGCTTTCGCACATATAGATCTGGATACTGATCTTTGGCATAAGATTCAGTCTTTACCAAGAGTATCTAGATTTATCGGTGAACAAAAGACACCTACTGCCTTGGCAGCATCAGATGTTAAAAATATCTTGGACAAAATGGAGAATAAATCTGCTCCACGTCCTAAGGTTGATTTTGAAACAGGTGAAATGGTACGTATTATTGACGGTCCATTTGCCAACTTTACAGGTATGGTGGAAGAGTATGATCTTAACCACGGTACATTGAAGTTAAATGTTTCCATCTTTGGTAGAAATACACCAGTTGAGATTCTTTACACACAAGTAGAGAAAATCATCTAACACCTCAGGCAGGGTATGTCTAGTCTTTGTATCTTGGGACTTAAAATAAAAAGATAAAATGACCAATTAATCTCAAAGGAAGAACAGATGGCAAAGAAAATAGCTGAAAAGTTTAAAATGATGATCCCAGCTGGTGCTGCAAATCCATCACCACCAGTAGGTCCAGCACTTGGACAACGTGGTGTAAACATTATGGAATTTTGTAAAGCATTCAACGAAAAAACAAAAGATCAAATGGGATTCAAAGTTCCAGTAATCGTAACTGTATATGCAGATAAAAGTTTTACAATGGAGACTAAGCAGCCACCTGCTTCTGAACTCATTATGAAAGCTGCAGGTATCAAAAAAGGTACTGATAATCCTATTACAACTAAAGTAGGAACAATCACAAAAGCAAAACTTGATGAAATCATTGAGAGAAAAATTGTTGATATGAATACAAATGACAAAGAGATGGCGGCAAATATTATCGCTGGAACTTGTAGAAGTATGGGTGTTGAAATAGTAGACTAATTTTAGTTTATTAAGGTATAAATCTTTAACCACATGATTTAAAAAATGTGGGAGCATAGAAGCGGAGAATTAAAATGGCAAAAAAAGTAAGTAAAAGAAGAGAAGCACTACTTAAAAAAGTAGATGTTACTAAAGAGTATGGTGTTGACGAAGCAATGAAAACACTTAAAGAGCTTAAGTCTGCAAAATTTGACGAAACAGTTGAAGTTGCACTTAATCTTAATGTTGATCCAAGACATGCAGATCAGATGGTAAGAGGATCAGTTGTTCTTCCTAATGGAACTGGTAAAACAGTAAGAGTAGCAGTATTTGCTAAAGATGCAAAAGCTGATGAAGCTAAAGCAGCAGGTGCTGATCTTGTTGGTGCTGCTGATCTTATTGAAGATATTCAAGCAGGTAAAATTGACTTTGATATCGTTATCTCTACACCTGATATGATGGGTGTTCTTGGTAAAGTAGCAAGAATCCTTGGACCAAAAGGTCTTATGCCAAACCCTAAAACTGGTACAGTAACTATGGATGTTGCTAAAGCAGTTGAAAATGCTAAGGGTGGGCAAGTGAACTTTAGAGTTGACAAAAAAGGTAACATTCACGCTGGGATTGGTAAAATTTCATTCTCAGAAGACGCTATCAAAGAAAACTTTATCACACTAATGGAAACTATTAACAGAGCTAAACCAGCTTCTGCGAAAGGTAGATTTATCACAAATGGTGCGATTTCACTCACAATGAGTCCTTCAATCACACTTGATACTACTGAATTAATGGATATCAAATAAAATAAAGAGACTTCGGTCTCTTTATTATTTTCAAACAAGAACTTTATTAGTTTTTGTTTGAGGGTAATTTTTACTACTCATAGAACCATTAGGTTCACATCTTAGATTTAAGATAAAAGGGGCGAAAGCTTAATTAGTCTACTTGAAAGAGCAGACGTGTAGGGTTAACCTGTACCCTTTTAGAGATCGGAAGGAGAAATATATGACTAGAGCTAGAAAAGAAGAGTTAGTTGCAGAGATGACAGCAGAGTTTAAAGACGCTGGTGCCATTATCGTTTGTGATTACAAAGGTATGACTGTTGAAAATCTTGAAATCGTAAGAAATCTTGCGAAAGATGAAGACACTAAAGTTAAAGTTGTTAAAAATAGACTTGCAGCAATTGCATTGGAAAATGCAGGATGTGAAGCAGTAGATTTTAATGATACTAACCTTGTAATCTGGGGTGATGCACAAGTAACACCTTGTAAAATCGCAGATAAAGCAGCAACTGATTTTAAGAATAGTTTTTCAATCAAAGCTGGTTTAATCCAGGGTGAAGTAGCAAGTATGGAAACCATTAATGCAATGGCTAAACTTCCTACAAGAGATGTACTTATTGGTATGCTTCTTAATGTATGGAATGCACCAGTACAAAACTTCACAATTGGTATGGATGCACTTTCTAAAAAATTAGAAGAAGAAGCGTAAGTGGTGAGAGCCACAGGGCTCTTTTTTAATCGAAAACGCATAGCGTTTTAATGAATGTTATTTTAAGGAATATATTATGGCAACAACTAAAGAAGAAGTATTAGAGTTTATCTCAAACATGTCAGTACTTGAGCTTTCTGAGCTTGTAAAAGAATTTGAAGAAAAATTTGGCGTATCTGCGCAAGCTACAGTAGTAGCTGGTGGACCTGTTGCAGGTGGCGAAGCTGCTGAAGAGCAAACAGAGTTTGACGTAGTTCTTACTGATGCTGGTGAGAAAAAAATCAATGCTATTAAAGTAGTAAGAGCAATCACTGGTCTTGGACTTAAAGAAGCTAAAGCTGCAGTTGAAGAAGTACCTTCAGTACTTAAAGAAGCTGTATCTAAAGATGAAGCTGAAGAGTTCAAAAAACAAATTGAAGAAGCTGGCGCTAAATGTGAGCTTAAATAAGTCTTCTGACTTATTAGGGACTAAGTCTTTTGACTTAGTCTCACCCTACAGATATAGTTAAAAGCTATTCGGAGACATTTCATACCCTCCTCTAATAGTTTCTTTGTGTATCTAGATAGTTCTTCTCTTATTGACAAGACTACTTAACGATATTAATTAGCTAATTATAACAACTACTAACACCACTACAAGGACAAACATGTTAAATTCTTTGCATTCTGGTAACAGACTTCGTGTTGATTTTTCAAAGACGCCAAGAGAAATTGAAATTCCAAACCTACTCCAACTTCAACAAAAAAGTTATGAAAACTTTTTAATGTTAGGTGAAAAAGACAGAAAAAACTCTACATTAGAGAGAGTATTTAGATCTGCATTCCCTATCCATGATCAACAAAACAGAGTAACACTTTCGTATAAAAACTCTGAAATTGTGAAGCCAAAATATACTGTACGTGAATGTATGGAAAGAGGGTTGACTTACTCTGTATCATTGAAAATGAACATTTCATTAACAATTTGGAACAGAGATGAAAAGACAGGTGAGAAACTAGATCCAAAAGAGATCAAAGAACAAGCAGTATTTGTTCGTGATATTCCTTTGATGACAGAGAGAACATCATTTGTTGTCAACGGTGTTGAGAGAGTTATCGTAAACCAACTTCACAGATCTCCGGGTGTTATCTTTAAAGAAGAAGAAGGAACAACTGTTGGTGCTGGTATGCTTTATTCTGCACAAATTATTCCTGATCGTGGTTCTTGGCTCTATTTTGAGTATGATTCAAAAGATATCCTTTATGCACGTATTAACAAAAGAAGAAAAATACCTGTAACGATTCTTTTTAGAGCGTTGGATTACTCTAAAGATGATATTGTAAAACTATTTTACTCTACAAAAGAGATTGCTATTAAAGATAACAGATTTTTGACTAAATTTGATGCAAATGACTTTAGTGGTAGAGCAGAGTATGATGTAAAAGATATTGATGGTAAAACAGTAGTAAATGCCGGGAAAAGACTTACAAAGAAAAAAGCACAAAAACTTGTGGAAGAAGGACTAGAGTGGATTGAGTATCCTCTTGATGTACTTATGGAAAGACACTTGGCAACACCAGTGATTGACCAAGAGAGTGGTGAGGTATTGTATGATGTAGTTACACCACTTGACGAAGCAAAACTTAAAAAGATGATTGAACAAGGTATTGATACAATTGAAATTATTGACGACCTTGCTGAGGGTGCAGACCAATCAATCATTAATGCATTTATTGCAGACAATGAGTCATTAAGACTGCTTAAGCAAACTGAAGAGATAGACGATGAGAATGTACTTTCTGCTATTCGTATCTATAAAGTTATGAGACCAGGTGAGCCTGTAACACCTGATGCGGCCAAAGCATTTTTAAAACAACTTTTCTTTGATCCAGAAAGATATGACCTTACTAAAGTTGGTCGTATGAAAATGAACCATAAATTAGGTCTTGATATCCCTGAGTATGCAACTGTACTGACTGCTGAAGATCTTATCAATGTTGTAAAATACCTTATCAAAGTGAAAAATGGTAAAGGTCACATCGATGATAGAGATCACTTAGGTAACAAAAGAATTAGAGCCATTGGTGAGCTTCTTGGTAATGAGCTTCACAATGGACTTGTGAAGATGCAAAAAGCCATTCGTGACAAGATGACAACTGTTTCTGGTACGCTTGATGAGCTTATGCCTCATGACTTGGTAAACTCTAAAATGATTACAAATACTATCTTAGAGTTTTTCTCAAGTGGACAACTTTCTCAGTTTATGGATCAGACAAACCCACTTTCAGAAGTGACACATAAAAGAAGACTTTCTGCACTTGGAGAAGGTGGTCTTGTAAAAGAGAGAGCCGGCTTTGAAGTAAGGGATGTACACCCAACGCACTATGGTCGCATCTGTCCGATTGAGACACCAGAGGGCCAAAACATTGGTCTTATCAATACACTTGCTACCTACTCTAAAGTAAATGAGCACGGGTTTATCGAAGCACCATATAAAGTGGTAAAAGATTGTCAGGTAACGGATGAAATCGTATATATCACAGCAACACAGGAAGAGGACAAGTGTATCGCACCTGCTTCAACTGTATTAAGTGAAGATGGGCGTATTGTTGAAGACCTCATTGAGACTAGACTTAATGGTAACATCGAGTTGAATGACGCAAAACGTGTTGACTTGATTGATATCTCTCCATTAATGATTTCTGGATCTGCAGCGGCATTGATTCCATTCTTGGAGCATGATGATGCGAACCGTGCACTTATGGGTTCAAACATGCAACGTCAGGCTGTGCCTCTTCTTAAAACAGATGCACCAGTAGTTGGTACAGGTATGGAAGCTATTGTATCTCGTGATGCATGGGAAGCAGTAAAAGCAAAACGTCCAGGTACTGTTGAAAAGGTTGATGCGAAAAATATTTATGTGATGGGTGAAGATGAAACAGGTGTGTTCATTGATCATTATCCATTAGAAAAAAATATGAGAACCAACCAAAATACAACCTTTACACAAACACCAATTGTAAAACTAGGTGATAAGATTGAAGTAGGTCAGGTTATCGCCGATGGTGCGAACATGGATCAAGGTGAGCTTGCTATTGGTAAGAACATTATGGTTGCATTTATGCCTTGGTATGGATACAACTACGAGGATGCGATTATCATCTCTGAAAAAATCATTAGAGAAGATACGTTTACTTCTGTGCATACCTATGAAAAAGAAGTGGAAGCTAGAGAACTTAAACATGGTACCGAGGAAATCACAAGAGATATTCCAAATATCCGTGAAGATGAATTGCTTCACTTAGATGAGTCAGGTATCGTTGAACTTGGTACTTACGTGAAGCCAGGTATGATTCTTGTAGGTAAAGTAAGTCCTAAAGGTGAGATTAAACCAACACCAGAAGAGAGACTACTTCGTGCAATCTTTGGTGAAAAAGCGGGACATGTGGTAAACAAATCACTTTACTGTCCAGCGTCTATGGAAGGTGTGGTTGTCGATATCAAAGTCTTTACGAAAAAAGGCTATGAAAAAGATGCACGTGCTATTCAAGCATATGAAGAGGAAAAAGCTATCTTGGATGGTGATCACCATGATCAACTTCTTATGATAGATAGAGAGTCTATTTTACGTATTGCAAATTTCCTTTCAAACCAAGAGCTTGCAAAAGATGTAACCATCGCAGAAGTAGAGTATAAAGCAGGCAGTAAAGTACCAGAAGAGATTATCAAAGAGGTAAACAGATTTGCACTTGGTGGTGTGGTTCAGTCATTCTCATCTGATGTTCAAAATGAGTATGAAACACTTAAAAACTATTTCTTGAAACAGAAGAAGAGACTTAAAAATGAACATGAAGAGAAGTTAACAGTACTTGAAAAAGATGATATTCTTCCTTCAGGTGTGACTAAACTCGTTAAGATTTATATCGCAACTAAACGTAAGTTAAAAGTTGGGGATAAAATGGCGGGACGTCACGGAAACAAAGGTATTGTTTCTAACATCGTTCCAGAGATTGATATGCCATACATGGAAGATGGAAGACCTGTAGAGATCATCCTTAACCCACTAGGGGTACCTTCTCGTATGAACATCGGACAGATTCTTGAGGTTCACCTTGGTCTTGTAGGTAAGAGACTTGGTGAGCAGATTCAAGAGATGTTTGATGCGAAGCAAGGTGACTTCGTGAAAGAGCTTAGAGCGAAGATGATTGAGATTGCAGATGTGGCGAAACTCATGAATGCTAAAGAACTTTTAACCAATATGTCTGATGAGGATCTTATTAGATATGGTAGAGACTGGTCAATAGGTGTTAAATTTGCTGCACCTGTTTTTGAAGGGGCAAATCAAGCTGAGTTTGACAAGTTATTTGAACTAGCAAAAATTGATTCAGATGGGAAAATGGTACTCTTTGATGGTAAAACTGGTGAGCAGATGATAGAACGTGTCAACGTTGGGTATATGTATATGTTAAAACTTCACCACTTGGTTGATGAAAAAGCACATGCACGTTCAACAGGTCCATACTCTCTAGTAACACAGCAACCAGTAGGTGGTAAAGCACTCTTTGGTGGACAGAGATTTGGAGAGATGGAAGTCTGGGCATTGGAAGCTTATGGTGCGGCACATATCCTTAAAGAGATGTTAACGATTAAGTCAGATGATGTTGAAGGTAGAGCAAGAGCATACAGAGCCATCACTAAAGGCGAGTCTGTACCAGAATCAGGTGTACCTGAAACTATGTTCGTCTTAACAAAAGAACTTCAAGCCTTAGGTCTTGATACAGAATTATATGAGAGTAAAAAAGAAGTGGAGGGTGAAAATGAGTAAGTTTTTAGAGAATTTAACACCAATAGATCTTAACAGTGAAGAGAGACCAGGGGATATTGCAGCCTTACAATTAAGAGTTGCAAGCCCGGAGAAAGTACTTTCTTGGTCATACGGTGAAGTAAAGAAACCAGAAACCATTAACTATAGAACCCTTAAACCAGAGCGTGACGGACTTTTCTGTGCGAAGATTTTTGGACCAATTAGAGACTATGAGTGTCTTTGTGGTAAATACAAAAAGATGCGTTACAAAGGTGTCGTTTGTGAAAAATGTGGTGTTGAAGTAACAAGCTCAAAAGTAAGAAGAAACAGAATGGGTCACATTGATCTTATCGCACCTGTGGCACACATTTGGTATGTCTCTTCATTGCCATCACGTATTGGTACACTTCTTGGTGTTAAAATGAAAGACCTTGAGCGTGTACTTTATTATGAAGCATATATTGTAAAAACACCAGGGGAAGCGTCGTATGACAATGAAGGGCTAAATCCATTGGCTAAGTATGATGTGCTTAATGAAGAGCAATATCAGCAGATAGTACAACGTTTTGGTGACACAGGTCTTGATGCAAGAATGGGTGGAGAGATTATCCAGGAACTTCTTGCTGACCTTGATCTTGTAGATATGTTTTCTCAATTAAAAGAAGATATCCAAGCAACTAAATCTGAAGCAAAAAGAAAAACAATTGTAAAGAGACTTAAAGTTATTGAAGCATTTTTACACTCAGGTAACAGACCAGAGTGGATGATGTTGACACAATTGCCAGTACTCCCACCAGATTTGAGACCACTTGTAAGTCTTGATGGTGGAAAGTTTGCTGTTTCGGATGTAAACGACCTCTATAGACGTGTAATCAACCGTAACCAACGTTTGAAAAGACTTGTGGAGCTTGATGCACCAGAGATTATTGTGAGAAACGAAAAACGTATGCTTCAAGAAGCTGTAGATGCGTTATTTGACAACGGTAGACGTGGTAATGCGGTTAAAGGTGCTAACAAAAGACCATTGAAGTCACTCTCAGAGGTGATTAAAGGTAAACAAGGACGTTTCCGTCAAAACCTTCTTGGTAAACGTGTTGACTTCTCTGGTCGTTCTGTTATTGTTGTTGGGCCGGATTTACGTATGGATCAGTGTGGTCTTCCAAAAATCATGGCAATTGAACTCTTTAAGCCGCACTTGATGGCTAAACTTGAAGAGAAGGGTTATGCAACTACACTTAAGCAAGCGAAGAAAATGATTGAAACACAGGAGAATGAAGTATGGGAGTGTTTAGAAGAGGTTGTTGATAACTACCCAATCTTACTAAACCGTGCACCGACACTTCACAAATTGTCAATTCAAGCATTCCACCCAAGATTGATTGAGGGTAAAGCGATTCAATTGCACCCACTTGTATGTTCTGCGTTTAACGCCGACTTCGATGGGGATCAGATGGCGGTACACGTACCACTTTCAGATGAAGCGATTGCTGAAGCAAAAGTATTGATGCTTGCATCTATGAACATTCTTCTTCCTGCATCAGGTAAAGCGATTGCTGTACCTTCTCAGGATATGATTTTGGGTCTTTACTACCTAACATTAGAGAAGAATGATGTAAAAGGTGAGCATAAACTCTTTGCCAATGTAGAAGAAGTGGAGATTGCATTTGAGCAAAATGCACTTGATTTGAATGCACGTATTAGAACCGTGATTGATGGTAAGATTGCAAAGTCAACAGCAGGTAGATTGATTTTAAAATCAATCATTCCTGACTATGTACCTGAAAAGTACTGGAACAAAATACTTAAGAAAAAAGACATTGGTACATTGGTTGACTACATCTATAAAATAGGTGGTGTCTCTGAAACTGCTGGATTCCTTGATGATCTTAAGGATATGGGTTTCAAATATGCAACAAAAGTAGGGGTTTCTATCTCTATTAAAGATATTATTATCCCAGAGGAAAAAGTGCCTAATGTTGCAGCTGCAAAAGAACAGGTAAAAGAGATTCAAAGACAGTTTGCTGCGGGACTTTTGACTGACCAAGAGCGTTATAACAAAATTATTGATATCTGGACAGACTCAAACAATGGTATTGCTGAGAGTCTTATGTCTCTCATTAAAGCAGATAAAGATGGATTTAACTCAGTGCATATGATGGCTGACTCAGGAGCGAGGGGTTCTGCTGCCCAAATACGTCAACTTTCTGGTATGAGGGGTCTTATGGCAAAATCTGATGGGTCTATTATTGAAACACCGATTACCTCAAACTTCCGTGAAGGTCTAAACGTACTTGAGTACTTTATTTCAACACACGGTGCGAGAAAAGGTCTTGCCGATACAGCACTTAAAACGGCCAATGCGGGTTACTTGACAAGAAAACTTATTGATGTTGCACAAAACGTGAAGATTGCTATGACAGACTGTGGAACACACGAAGGTGTTGAAGTATCTGACATTGTTGTAGGTAACGAGATGATTGAACCACTTTCAGATAGAATCTACGGTAGAGTTTTGGCTGAAGCGGTTATTGATCCTATTACTTCTGAAGTATTGGTAAGTGAAGGTACGATGATAGATGAAGAAACATCTCTTCGTGTACAAGAAGCAGGTGTACGTTCTGTAGTTATGAGAGCACCATCTACATGTAAAGCACCTAAAGGTATCTGTGCTAAATGTTATGGACTTAACATGGCAGATAACAAGATTGTTAAACGTGGTGAAGCAGTTGGTGTAATTGCTGCGCAATCTATTGGTGAGCCAGGTACGCAACTTACACTTCGTACCTTCCACACCGGTGGTACGGCAACAGCTGGTAAAGAAGAGCGTTCTGTTATCGCAACCAAAGAAGGTTTTGTAAGATACTACAACCTGAATGTATATAAAAATACAGATGGTAACCTTATCGTTGCAAACAGAAGAAATGCAGGTATCCTTTTGGTTGAACCTAAAATCAAAGCTGTGACTTCTGGTACTGTGTCTGTAGTGGTAACACACGACGAAATTGTTGTTTCTGTTGTGGCTTCTGGACAAGATGAAGTGAAATACAACCTCAGAAAATCTGATGTTGCTAAATCAAATGAACTTGCAGGGGTTGCAGGTAAAGTGGAAGGTAAACTCTTCTTACCACTTAAAGATGGTGATAAAGTAGTAGAGGGTGACTCTATTGTTGAAGTGATTAACGAAAGTTGGTCTGTACCATCACGTATACCATTTGCTTCTGAGCTTAAAGTGGAAAATGGTGCGCCAGTAACACAAGAAGTAAAAGCTGAATCTAAAGGTACAGTGAAGTTCTTCTTGCTTAAAGGTGATTACTTAGAGCCAACAGATAAATTTAATGCTGGTGTGAATGTAGATGAGAAAGGTCTTTTTGCTGTAATTGTTGATGAAAACAACAGAGAGGCAGCAAGACACTATATCTCAAGAGGTTCAGTAGTTAAAGTAGACAGTGATGCGTCAGTTGGACGTGGAGATACACTTTCTGCTCCTGAAACAGCAACACAAGTAGTGATTGCTGAATGGGATCCATACTCAGAGCCTATTATTGCAGAACAGCAAGGTACAGTGAAGTTTGAAGATATCATCCCTGGCGTGACTGTGGTTGAACAGTTTGATGAAGTGACAGGTGATACAAGACTTGAACTGAATGAATATATCCCTGCAGCATATAAACCAGCGATTATTCTTGCCACAGAAGCAGGAGATATTATCCGTTACCAACTTGATGCGAAATCAAGTCTTTATGTGAATGATGGTGATGTAGTCAGTATCGCAGATATTTTGGCTAAGACACCAAAAGCGGCTATTAAGTCACAAGATATTACCGGGGGTCTTCCAAGAGTATCTGAACTCTTTGAAGCAAGACGTCCAAAAGATATCGCGATGATTGCACAGATTGATGGTGTGGTAAGCTTTGGTAAGCCATTACGTGGTAAAGAGAGACTTATTGTATCTGGAGATAACGGTCAGATTACTGAGCAGTTTGTCGATAAAAATAAAGTAGCACTTGTACATACTGGTGAGTATGTACACGCTGGTGAGAAATTGACAGATGGTATTGTATCATCACATGATATTCTTGCCGCACTTGGTGAGAAAGCATTGTATGAATACATTGTATCAGAAGTACAAATGGTTTACCGTCGTCAAGGGGTTAATATCTCAGATAAACACATCGAGATTGTGACCTCACAGATGATGAGACAAGTAAAAGTGGTTGAGTCTGGTGACTCTAAATTTATTGCAGGAGATATTATCTCTCGCCGTAAGTTCCAAGAAGAGAATGAATCTGTCATTAAACTTGGTGGTGAACCAGCAATTGCTGAGCCAATGCTAGTAGGTATTACACGTTCAGCAGTTGGTGCAGATTCTATTATCTCTGCGGCATCTTTCCAAGATACGACTAAAGTATTGACCTCTGCATCTATTGCAGGTACGATTGATAAATTAGAAGATCTTAAAGAAAACGTTGTTATTGGTCGTCTAATCCCAGTGGGTACAGGTATGATTGATAATAATGATATCAAATTTGAGACTGCTGAATAAGTATTTCTCTTGACTGTTTCTAGCACTTGCTAGAGGCAGTATAAACACAGTTATAATCTCCCTTCACTTTAAGTATAAGAAAAACTAAAGAATATTTCGATATAATATGCCTCCAAAAATCTGCGCGATTTAGGCTAGATAAAAGCGTTTTTAGAGCGTTATTATGTGGTGTAAGAACCCAGATTCAAGAGACATTGATCTCAATTCAAACTAATCCATGCAAATGGAAATACATTAAAGGAAAACGATTTGCCTACAATTAACCAATTGATTCGTAAAGAACGTAAAAAGCAAGTGAAAAAATCAAAATCACCTGCACTCGTAAAATGTCCTCAAAGAAGAGGCGTATGTACTAGAGTTTACACAACAACTCCAAAAAAACCTAACTCAGCTTTGAGAAAAGTTGCAAAAGTTAGATTAACATCAGGATTTGAAGTAATCTCATACATCGGTGGTGAGGGTCACAACCTTCAAGAGCACTCTATCGTACTCGTACGTGGGGGAAGAATTAAAGATTTACCTGGTGTGAAGTATCACATCGTTCGTGGTGCACTAGATGCGTCAGGAGTAAATGGTAGAACTGTTGCTCGTTCTAAATACGGAACGAAAAAACCTAAGAAATAGAAACTAAAAAGTAATCTATTTACTTAGTATGTTGACACTGGGTTCTCTGCAGCAGAGAACTAGCGAAATATGTTTTGTATGCAAAAAGTGAGAGCTGAATAACATTGAGTATCAGTCCATGACTGAGAAGCAATAACAGAATATTTTATTTTTCTAAAGAAACATAAATATTTTGAGTAAATTATAATAATTGAAGGAAGAACAATGAGAAGAAGAAAAGCTACCGTTAGACCGGTACTGCCAGATCCAGTATACGGTTCTAAAGTATTAACAAAATTCATCAATGCAGTAATGCTAGATGGTAAAAAAAGCACAGCGCAAAAAGTAATGTATGCTGCGCTAGAGAGAATTGAATCAAAATCTGGTGAAAAAGGTATTGAAGTATTCAACAAAGCGATGGATAACGTCAAACCTGTAATGGAAGTAAAATCTAGAAGAGTAGGTGGGGCAACTTACCAAGTGCCAATCGAAGTTAGACCTGTAAGACAACAGTCTTTAGGGATTAGATGGATTGTTGATGCTGCTAGAAAAAGAAACGAAAGAACAATGATGGAGCGTTTAAGTAATGAACTTATGGATGCTGCAACTGAGAAAGGTTCTGCTTTCAAAAAGAAAGAAGATACTTACAAAATGGCAGAAGCTAACAAAGCATTTGCTCACTACAGATGGTAAGGAACTACGTTATGGCAAGAACGCACAAACTTAATGATGTAAGAAACATCGGTATTGCTGCTCACATTGATGCAGGAAAAACAACAACAACAGAAAGAATTTTATTCTATACTGGTGTTGAACACAAAATTGGTGAAGTACATGATGGTGCTGCAACAATGGACTGGATGGAACAAGAGCAAGAAAGAGGTATTACTATTACTTCTGCTGCAACAACTTGTGAGTGGGCTGGAAAACAGATTAACATTATCGATACTCCGGGACACGTTGACTTTACAATTGAAGTTGAACGTTCTATGAGAGTACTTGATGGTGCTGTATCTGTATTCTGTGCAGTTGGTGGTGTTCAACCACAATCTGAGACTGTATGGAGACAAAGAAACCGTTATGGTGTACCTTCAATCGTATTTGTAAACAAATATGACAGAACAGGTTCTGACTTTTATGAAGTTGAGAGACAAATTATTGAAAGATTGAAAGGGAATCCAGTTCCTATTCAACTACCAATCGGTGCAGAAGAAAATTTTGCAGGTGTTGTAGACCTTGTAAAAATGAAAGCAATCGTTTGGGACAAAGATGCTGAAATGGGTTCTAACTACCATGTAGAAGAAATTCCAGAAGATATGGTTGAATTATCAGAAAAATACCGTGAAAAACTTATTGAGAGTATTTCTGAAGTTGATGGTAATGAAGAGCTTATGGAAAAATACATGGAAGGTGAAGACCTTACAGAAGATGAGATTGTTGAAGGAATCAAAGCTGCTACTATCGGTATGCATATTGTTCCTATGACTGTTGGATCTGCATTTAAAAACAAAGGTGTTCAAACTTTACTTGACGCTGTTGTTGCTTACCTTCCTTCACCAGTTGAAGCACCTGCTATTAAAGGTACTGAAATGGATGATGAAGATAAAGAAGTGATTGTTGAGTCTACTGACGATGGTGAATTTGCATCATTGGCATTTAAGATTATGACAGATCCATTTGTTGGACAATTGACATTTATCCGTGTATATCGTGGTTCTTTAGAGTCTGGTTCTTACGTACTTAACTCTACTAAAGAGAAAAAAGAGCGTATCGGTCGTATCATGAAAATGCACGCGATTAAACGTGAAGAAGTAGCTGAGATTTACGCAGGTGAAATCGGTGCGGTTGTTGGTCTTAAGAACACAACTACTGGTGATACCCTATGTTCAGACAAAGATAAAGTTGTTCTTGAAAGAATGGATTTCCCGGATCCAGTTATCTCTGTTGCGGTTGAGCCTAAAACAAAAGCCGATCAAGAGAAAATGGGTGTTGCACTTGGTAAACTAGCTGCAGAAGATCCTTCTTTCCGTGTGGCTACAGATGAAGAGTCTGGTCAAACTATTATTTCAGGAATGGGTGAACTTCACCTTGAAATTCTTGTAGATAGAATGAAAAGAGAATTTAATGTTGAAGCAGAAGTGGGTGCACCACAAGTTTCTTACCGTGAAACTATTAGAGAAGCGGTTAAGAAAGAATACAAGTATGCTAAACAATCAGGTGGTCGTGGACAATTTGGTCACGTTTACCTTCACATTGAGCCACAAGAGCCAGGATTTGGTTATGAGTTTGTTGACGCTGTTAAAGGTGGGGTTATTCCAAAAGAATTTATCCAACCAGTAAACAAAGGTGTTCAAGAAGCTATGGCTAGAGGTATTCAAGCGGGATACCCTGTTGAAGATGTTAAAGTAACTGTTTATGATGGTTCTTACCACGATGTGGATTCATCTGAGATGGCGTTTAAACTTGCTGGATCTATGGGATTCAGAGAAGGTTGTAAACAAGCTAAACCAGTTATTCTTGAACCATTGATGAAAGTTGAAGTTGAAGTACCTGAAGATTACATGGGTGACGTTATTGGTGATGTTGCCAAAAGACGTGGTCAAGTAACAGGTATGGATGACAGAGCTGGAAACAAAATTGTTAACGCGTTTGTACCACTTTCAGAAATGTTTGGTTACTCAACTGACCTACGTTCAATGACTCAAGGTCGTGCAACGTATGCGATGGAGTTTGACCACTATGAAGAAGTGCCACAGAACGTAGCAAAAGAAATCATAGAAAAAAGAAATAGTTAATATTTTCTTGATTTGCACTCATCTTTATGGGGATGGGTGCAGTCACTTACCACATTGTAAGCTCCTTTACCCAAACCCATAAATCTAAGTACAACTCAAAAAAATCTTTAACTATTTTCAGTTTTTCAATATAAGTATTATTCTATTTTAATTTTAAATTAGCATACAATAGTATTTAAAGGCAATTTATAAGGATAAAAAATGAAATTCATCATAGATATCATAGAAGATGTACGTGAACAGATAGGAAACCATGAAGAGTATGTGGTGATGGCTGGTCTGTTAAAAGAAGATGCTGAGGATAAGAAAAAACTTATCTATGCTGGGGAAACGCCTTTAAATTTGGCTGTTTTGAATGATGAGAAGAAACAACTTGCGTTTAAAATAGATGGTAGTGACCGAAAAATGACTATAGGAGCACTTATCCCACCTCTTTTGATACTAGATATGGATGCTATGATGTATGAGCTTAGAATGGATGTTAATGAGCAGTATAAAGAGATGGAGATAGTGGGATTTGGTAAAAATGATGAAGAAAAACGTTATATCCTGTTTATAAAGATATAGCGTTTATAAATCTATGCGTATACAGACTCTTTTTTAAACTCTTTAGCAAGCAATGCATAGAAGAGGGCTCTGTATTTATTTCTATTGGATGTTCCCATAGCTTCACAGACTTTTTTAATGGCAGCATCCATATCGGCATCACTGACACTAAGTCCGAGTTTTTTTGTTAAAAAATTCTTTTTAACAGTATCAAGTTCAGAACTTTGCGTACATGAAACTGTTTCAGAATCTTTTTTGTAGATGGATGGTCCAAGACCTACCGTAACTTTCTCAATCAAATCGGCTGAAAGGCTTAGGCCTAATTTTTTTGCTTCAGCAGTATATTGCTCAATTTTTTCTTCTCTTTTTCCCATTCTTCATTCCTTTTGTGGTTTTTTGTACCATTCAATTATAGCAACAAATTATTTGCAGGTCAAATATTTGTATTAGTCCATAACATATGGCACTCATGATGATTTTGAATAAGATATTCT
>VCAW01000097.1 GCA_013607775.1 Campylobacterota bacterium
TTTCTCATATGTTATTTTACTATGTTTTTGTAAAGTCCGTAAGGTCAGTTATTATCACAGTCTAAACATTTAAAGTAATAGTTGCGTCCATAGGTAACTTCAAGGTTTGTACTTTTACATTTTGAGCATACATATGTTTCTGTATTAATATCACTTGTTTGTTTTTTTGATAATGGATATTTTCTTCTTTGACAAAGCCTGCATCACTTTGATTGGTTTTCATGCGATATTTTTTTGTATAGTCAAATACAATTGGTTTGTGATTTTTTATAATAAACTCTGCTAGTTCTATATTCTTCTCCATGGACATCACTTTAGAAGCAGTTTGAAGTATTTTAAATACCCCCATTTTATCTATTTCTTTTATTCTTTCTGTTGCAAAAGAATCAGCTCTTTCAAAACCATCAGGAAGTTTTTTATTTTTTACAGTAGTTTTTGGATTGATAATAACTTTAGAATTAATATTTATGCCACCTAAAAGTTTGGTATTACCTTGTAGATCAAAATTATCATTAATAAGTTCTTGTAATACTTGTGCATGTCTATTGTTCTGTTCGATAGGGTTAGGGTAAGTATTTATATTGCTTCCATACTTTACCAGAAGTGAACCATCATCTTTTATTGTGAGTTCTCCTGTAAAACTTTTACTTTCTAAAAGAGTTACTCCTGTTCTTCCAATAAATATATGATCAATTTGAGCTGTTCGTCCATTGTATTCAAGTCTAATATCATGAAGAATAATACTATGTGTACTATTCTTAAATTCAAAATCAAGATAATAAGCATTTTCTTTTTCTGATTTATAGCCATTTTCTATCCGTCTTAAATCAGTTTGGATTAATTTTTTTGTGCAAAGCTATCACTTTTTTGTAGTAATCCTTTGAGTATATTTATTTGTTTCTCTGTTTCTTTTCCTAATGGTTTTAAAATCACTCCAACCCCTCCAACCAACTCTCAAAATCAACATCACTAGCCATCTTCCAATCCGCTCTAGGACTCAATGAAATTGTACCAACTTTTGGACCGTCAGGCATACAAGAACGCTTAAACTGTTGGGTGAAGAAACGGCGTAAAAATACCTTTAGCCATTTATTTATAGTTTCTTCATCGTATTTAGTATCAAACGCTATAGTAGCTAAATGTAGGATTTTACTTGGCTTTGCTCCGTACTTTATGAAGTGGTATAAAAAGAAGTCGTGAAGTTCGTAAGGACCTACGATGCTTTCTGTCTCTTGGACTATCTCGCCTGACTCATGTGGAAGGAGTTCTGGGCTGATAGGTGTAGCCAAAATGTCATCTATAATGTGGGCTATTTTCTCGTTGGACTTGTAATACTCAATGACGTACTGTATGAGCGTTTTTGGTATGCCTGAGTTTAGGGCATACATACTCATGTGGTCACCGTTGTATGTACTCCAACCAAGGGCTATCTCGCTTAGGTCACCTGTACCGATGACAAGACCACCTTCCTTGTTTGCCATATTCATTAATATAGAAGTTCTTGCTCTGGCTTGAACATTCTCATATGTAACACTGTGTTCGTCTTTGTCATGTTCAATGGCTTCAAACTCTTTGAGAGAGATGTCGGTAATGTTTACAGTTTTAAGTGTTACACCCAAAGCTTCGCAGAGCTGTACAGCATTTGACTTGGTTCTCGTTGTCGTACCAAATCCTGGCATGGTTATGGCGACGATGTCTTTCACATCCCAACCCATCATCTCAAAAGCTCTATATGTAGAGAGCAGGGCAAGGGTAGAGTCAAGTCCACCACTAATGCCTATAAGAGCCTTTTTGATGTGTGCATGACTCATACGTTTGATGAGTCCATGAGCTTGTATATGGACTATCTCGTCACATCTGTGCTTTTTGTCTGCATAGCGAGATGGTACGAAGGGCATAGGGTTGATGGGGCGTTCTATCTTAGAGATGTTTGGTAGTGTGTCTACTTTGATGACTCTGGTTTTCTTGCGTCTTGCATCCCCATAGCTAGATTCATTGAGCCTGAGCCATCTAAGACGCTCTAAGTCTATGTCAGCAGTAATAAGGTTGCTTTCTAGTTGAAATCGCTCATTTTGAGCCACTGTTGAGCCATATTCACTGATGATGGCATGTCCTCCAAAGACAGTATCGGTAGTACTTTCCCCCACACCTGCTGAACTATAGACATACGCAGCCATACATCTGGCACTCTGTGTACGCACAAGCTCTTCACGATACTCATGTTTTCCTATGAGTTCATTACTAGCACTAAGGTTAAAGAGTAGGTTCGCTCCATTTGATGCCATGTGGTTACTCGGAGGTGTCACTGCCCACAGGTCTTCACATATCTCTACACCAAAGGTCATGTCTTCTTTGTCTGTAAAGAGAAGGTCTACACCAAAGGGTACTTCACTATCTAGTAAATCTAATGTAGTACGAGTAATGTCTCGTCCCGTAGTAAACTGACGTTTTTCGTAGAACTCTTTTTTGTTTGGCAGGTAAGATTTGGGTACAACACCTAGCACTTTACCGTTTTGAATGACAGCGGCACAGTTGTAGAGTCTATCGGCTTCAAAAACGGCCAGTCCGATGATAGCGATGGTATTGATATTTTTTATATTTTTTAATATATATTCAAGTGAATCATTTTGTGATGCAATGAGTGTCTGGTTCATGAGAAGGTCACTGGCAGTGTATCCTGTGAGTGTGAGCTCTGGAAATACAATGACAGAAACCTCTTTAGCGTGAGCTTTTTTGATGAGTGTTAAAATTTCTTCAGCATTTTTAGTAGGGTTGCCTACGACTGTTTTGTTAACAGCTGATGCGACACGATAGAATCCAAACATGTTTATCCTTCAAATGGATGGGTACCCACAAGGGGCACCCCTACGATTTTTGATAATGTAGGGGCAATCCCTTGTGGTTGCCCATAGGTTACAAATTACGCTTTAGAAGCTACAATTTCAATAGACTCTATCTCATCATTTTGTTCGATGTTGTCTAGTACCATGAAAGAATCAGTATCGTCTTCATCTATAGCACCAAATACAGTGTGTACACCATCTAGGTGAGGCGTAGGTACAAAAGTGATGAAAAACTGGCTTCCACCTGTGTTTGGCCCAGCGTGAGCCATAGAGAGTGTTCCACGTCTATGTGGTTGTGTGCTTGTGTCAGTCTCACAGTCTATCTGCCAGTCTGGCCCACCTGTTCCTGCCATAGCTGGGTTGTCTTTAGAGTGTGGACAACCAGCTTGTGCCATAAATCCTGGGATGACTCTGTGAAATTTAAGTCCGTTATAGAAGCCTTCATTTGCTAAGTGTGCAAAGTTCGCTACTGTGTTAGGTGCTTCATCTGGATAAAGTTTAGCCCAAATAGTCCCTTTTGAGGTGTTAAATTTAGCGTATTGGTATGTTTCCATTATATCCGCAGGGATGTCGTATCTTTTTGATTCTTTTCCAAACATGTGTGTTTAGTCCTTGTTTATTGAATTTAGGTTATTATTATACCACTAAAACATAAGGGTATGAACTATGGAGTTATGTGTTGCACTTGATTTACCGTCAGCAGAAGAAAACTTGGCACTTGCCGAGTCTCTTAAAGGATATGATGTCTGGATGAAAGTAGGGTTTCGTGCTTACATTCGTGATGGTAAGCCATTTATAGAGGCGATTAAAGCCATAAACCCTGACTTTAAAATCTTTCTTGATTTAAAACTTTATGATATTCCCAACACCATGGCTGACGCAGCAGAAGAGATAGCTAAGCTAGGTGTTGATATGTTTAATATTCATGCCAGTGCCGGTTCTGTGGCTATGAAAACAGTGATGGAGAGATTAAGTAGTTATGATAAACGTCCTTTAGTTTTGGCTGTAACGGCACTGACCTCTTTTGATGAAGCCAACTTTCAAGCAGTGTACGAAAAGAGCATCGATGAGAAAGCAGAGCAGTTTGCAAAAATGTCGTATGAAAATGGCTTAGATGGGGTGGTGTGTTCGAGTTTTGAAAGCCGTGCGATTAAAAATGCCACATCTGAGACATTTTTAACACTCTGTCCAGGTATCCGTCCATTTGGAGAAGATGCAGGAGATCAACAGCGTGTGGCTACTTTAGAAGTGGCAAATGAAGAGGGGGTAGACTATCCTGTTGTGGGACGTCCCATTTATAAAGATGAGAATCCACAAGCCAAAGTGGAACAGATTTTAAAGGTGCTTCAGAGGCTTTAATGGTTACTTTTTAATCTCATGTTTGACTTTGGTCATATGCAGTGCCTTTTCTGTACCCTGCATCATAAAGTACATCCCTGCAGCGAATAATCCTAAAATAATTAGTGGTGCTAATTTTTGAAACATATGTAAAATCCTTTAGATATTTCAATATTTTATGTATTTATAGCATAATTTTTAGCAAAAATGACAATAGTAAGACTTTTATGTGCTAAAATAATGCAAACAATGTAGATCAGATTAGAGATTTAATCTTTGGAAATCAAATCAAAGATTTTGAGGCACAGTTCAACAAGCTTAACGACACACTTAAAGTCATGGAAGACAAAATGACAAAAGCGTTTGGCGAATCTCATACTAAACTGCAAAAAGAGACAGAACGTTCATTGGAAGTACTTGAAAAGAAGATAGACAATCTTTCATCTTCTACACAAAGAGAACGCACGAAACTCAAAGAACTCATAGACACTACAGATGAAAACTTACATGAACAACTGATGAATCAAAAAGATGAGTTTGCTACAAAACTTAAAATCATGAAAGAAAATGTTGCGGATGACAATAAAAAGATGGCAGAGAACATGACTGCAATGCAAAAAGAGATACAAGCAACACTTGAAAAAGGTCTTGCCGGACTTTCAGATGACAAACTTTCACGTGACTCTATGGCACAGATGCTCCTAGATGTTGCGATGAAAATACAAGGTACTGATATGAATGCCATGTTAGCACAAGGTACGAAGACTGAAAAGTAGTCCATCAGAGTTAGAAAAACTAAAAGAACTTCTTTTAGCCGATGAGCTCGAACAACTTAAAAAACTAGAATCAAAAGTCGAAACACTCGACTTTGAAGCACAAGATGATGCCACCATCATGAAGCGTGTCACGCCAGCTATATCTAAGGGTATTGCTGACAATAAAGAGACGATGATTGATGCATTGTATCCTATCATGGGTGGAATGATCTCGAAGTATGTGACGCAGGCCATCAAAGAGATGATGGAAACTATCAATAAAAAGATAGAAAATGGTCTCTCTGTTGAACGCTACAAACGTAAGGCTAAAGCCAAGCTGACTGGGGTGAGTGAAACGGAGCTTCTTATGGAAGAGAGTAGTGATGCTACTATCTCTTCACTGTTTGTTATACAAAAAGAGAGTTCACTGCTTATCGCCGAGGCACATCTTGAAAATCAAGAGATAGATGATGCGCATATGGTGGCTTCTATGGCATCGGCGATTAAAGACTTCATCAATGACTGGGCACAAAATGCAGAGACAGGCAGTGAAGTACAGATACTCTCTTATGGTAATGTTACACTCTACATAGAGAGTGCAGGTTCTGTCTTCATTGTAGCTTTTTTAGATGCCGAACCTGACTACGAACAGCGTGCAGAGATAAACATGTTCTTTGCTTCTGTCTTGAAAGAGTATAGTGACTTCTTTCAGCATTTTGACGGAGATGACAGTGCGCAAGAGGTAGTAAATCTTTCTATGAAGATGGAAGATTATCTCTATTCTCAAGTACCTTCAAAAACACCTAAGTCTAAGAAAAATCCTGCAAAATACATATTTATATTTTTAGGGGTATTACTTTTTGCTTATGGTATGTATCTTTTTAATGCCTGGTATATAGCCGATAGTTTAGAACGTAAGGTTTATGCCCAGACCAGTGAACATATATCCATTCAAAAGCAAGAGGATATGTTGGTACTGAATGGGCAGATAAGTTCTCTTGAAAAGATAGATAAAATTCACACATTACTGAGGAATTATAAAAAAAATAGTAGGATACAAGATAATCTTACTGTACCAATTTCCTATATTGATCAGCGTTTTAAAGCTTTAACCAATATGGGAACAGGATCCTTTAAAAGTGTGGATGAAAAGCTGAAATTGTTAGAGAGAAGTTTTGCTACTTCTATAGATGCATTGAATGATAAAGTATTAAAATTGAATCAGTCACTTGACAAGAGTAGAACAGAACTCTCCCAGATGATTAGGCGTAAAGATGATGAAATTTCAGCATTGAAAAATGACAAAACAACCTTAGAAAAAGTGATAGCGGTAAAAAGGGAGATACATCAAAAGTTAGACCATATACTCAATGGTAATTCTTTTTATCTACCAGAGGAACATGCTTTGGATTTTAGAACATTAAATATTTTTAAAGCCAATGATGCACATTACAATAAAGATGCCATTGTTGTACTGGCTAAGACATTTGAGAAATATATGAATGTTTTGGTTAACTATATATAAAGAGTATATACAAAGTATTATGGTAGAAGGTCATTCAGACAGTAGTGGTTTAGAAGCAGACAATATTGTTTTATCTAAGAAACGTGCACTGAGTGTGAAGTCTTATTTAGAGCGTTTACGCATTATAAAACAATACCATATGGGTCGTTTTATGCATGTAACAGGTTATGGAAGTGCACAAAAAATCATGCACAATGGTGTAGAAGATAAGAATGCATCACGACGCATAAAAATAAAGCTTGAATTGAGTGACAGTAAAATAATAAACAAA
>VCAW01000135.1 GCA_013607775.1 Campylobacterota bacterium
AGTATAGCAAAAATTTTAAAGACATCCTATATTATGCTACTATTATATAGTGATGTAATATCTTGTGTAAAGGTAAAAAGATGTTTAAATTTAAAGCTATAGAAAACAAAAAGAGTTGTGAACTTGGTGATAATTGTTGCAGTCCTCAACCCAAAGGCAAAGAAGCGTGTCCCAGGTGTGGAGAAAAAGCCAAAGGTGTATTGGGTAAAACAGTGGAACATCTTTTAGCAGACAAGGCAAAAGAAAATCTCTCTTGTTTTGATGGATTTTACTATTGTAAAACACCCTCTTGTGAGGTAGTCTATTTTAGACAAGATGAATTACTGACACAAAAAGATATGATAGTGACTGTTGGACTAAAAGAGGGTGCAAGTCCTGCTATAGTGTGTTACTGTTTTGACTGGACAAAAGAGAATATAGCCGAAGAGCTTGAAGCCACAGGGAAAACAACAGCCCTTGAAGAGATCAAAGCCAAGATGGAAAACCCTGGCTGTTCTTGTGAGATACTCAACCCTAGTGGTGGGTGTTGTTTAGGGGATGCGGGGAAGGTGATAAAAGAGTGTCAGGCTGAATTGAACTAGAGAGGTTTTGGTGGTTTATAGTCTTGTATGTATTCCCACCGAGCACGGATGGGAACGAGCTAAAGTACTTGTTAGATACCTATACTTTTACACTCTTTATATTTCTCAGTTAAGTTTTTTAAAGTTACTTTTTGATTCATGAATTCTTCTTGAGTTAGTAACCCACCTCTATAACTGTCTAATAAAAAAGTTTCAGCATCTTTATCACTTTTTTTGCTATTACAGGTTTTACAAGCTGTAATCAAATTAAATTTATAATTTTCACCACCTTTGGCACGAGGAAAGATATGGTCTAAATAGAATGTGTTGTTTTGTAGTTCACAAAGGCAATAAAAACATTTTTTATTATCTCTTTCAAAAATTTTAATTCTTTTTTCTGGGTTAGTATAAAAGTCTTCTAAATCTTCATTCTTTTTCTCAATTGAAATGTTTTTATCTGCATTTATCATATCTATAACTTCAGGAATTTCTGATGGTAATCTAACTTCATATTCATTGACTTGTCCAGGTCTTAATTGATTATTCTTATAAATTATATTTAACTTTACTAAATCGTTTATTCCTCTTTTTATAACATCATGTGACATTGGTTTACCTATATCACTTAATAGGTTTTCTCCAAGTTCAGATAGATTCACGGTTATATTTCTTTGACCTTCTTCAAAATATGCTTTTAAATAATAATAAATAGACAACAAAAGGTCTGACTTTTAATAGTCTCGATAAATAGTGAGTAGCAAAATCAAATTCTTGCATAAACTCAAGTACTGATAATGAACTATGTTGAGGTTCTTGCTTTTCCTTTTGCCATTGTTTCACATTTTCTATTATATATTTCATGTTGCTCCATTGTCATCTAAGTATTTTATTAACAGAATAAAATATCCGGATATTACTATATTTTATCTCATTCCCATCCGTCCTCGGTGGGAATGCATACGAGAAAATAATCTAGTAAAATGCTCACCCTTCAAACGCATCATCCACTATCTGACAAAGTGTATGCCCAAAGAGTATATGCATCTCTTGGATGCGTGGGGTGTCGTTTGAGGGGACTACTAGGTTTACGTCACAGACCTCGTTCATTTTCCCTCCGTCACGTCCTGAAAGTCCGATGGTGCTGCATCCTAGCGCTTTTGCTGTATGTAGTGCAGAGATGATGTTGCCTGAGTTTCCTGAGGTGGAGATGCCTATGAGCAGGTCACCTTTGTTGGCTAGGGCTTCTACTTGACGGTCAAAGACTTTGTCGTAGCCGTAGTCGTTACTTATGGCAGTAAGGGCTGAGGTGTCAGTGGTAAGAGCAATGCCCGGCAAGCCACGGCGTTCGCTTTTGTATCGTCCAGTGAGTTCGGCTGCGATGTGCTGTGCATCTGCTGCTGAGCCACCATTTCCACAAAGTAGCACTTTGTTTCCACATTTGAGTGTCTCTACCATGATTTTAGAAGCTTCTTCTAGCGGTGCTTCCATGCTACCCATCACTGCTTGTATGGTTTCTAAATGCGCTTCAAACTCTTTGGCTATTACTTCATTAACACTTGTCATTTTGTATCCGTTCTATGATTTTAGTGGTACTTTTACCATCTACAAACTCGACCAGACGTAGCTCATCGGCGATGTCTTGACCCACTACCTCTTTGCCTTCATAGTCTCCACCTTTTACCAAGATGTGAGGTGCTACAGCTTTGATGAGTTTGTAAGGAGTGTCTTCTTCAAATTTTACTACATAGTCCACCGCTTCAAGTGCAGCCAAGATATAGGCTCTGTCATCTTCGGTATTTACAGGACGGCTCTCACCTTTGAGTCTGCGTACACTTGTATCAGAGTTGAGTCCCAAGATGAGTACATCCCCATAGCTTTTTGCCTCTTCAAGGTACTTCACATGTCCGACATGCAAGATGTCAAAACAGCCATTGGTAAAGACAACTTTTTTACCACGTTTTTTAAGTTCTGTACTTAAAAGGCGTATCTCATCGAGGGTCTTGATGTGGTAGTGTGAGGTAGACTTGTTCAGGCTTGACTCATACTCGATGATCTCATCAAGTGTGGCTGTGGCAGAACCTATCTTACCTACTACCACACCAGCGGCGAGGTTGGAAAACTTCACGGCTTCGTCTATGTTGTAGCCAGAGGCTAGGGCAAAGCCAAGTGAGGCGATGACAGTGTCACCAGCACCCGTGACATCGAAAACTTCACGTGCCACAGTAGGGTGGGTACGCAGTGTCTCATCATAAATAGCGATACCCTCTTCACTAAGTGTAATGAGTGAGACTTCAAGGTCACAAGCATTTTTGAGTGTGGTGATGGCTTCTAAAAGGGTTGCTTCATCGGTGATGTTTACGTTGGAAGCTTCCATTGCCTCTTTTTTGTTCGGGGTAAGGAGTGTCGCACCTTTGTATTTACTGTAGTCTGTACCTTTTGGGTCTACAAGCACTTTTTTGCCATCTGCATTGGCTAGGTCGATGAGTGCTTGTGTCAGCGTAGTCGTTAAGACACCTTTACCATAGTCCGAGAGTAGGATGATGTCATACTTAGAAACAGAGGCTTTAAAGTGAGTAACAATCTGCTCTTGTATGCTAGCGTTGATGTCTTCTGTACTCTCCTTGTCATAGCGTATCACCTGCTGTTGTGCGGCTATGATACGGCTTTTTTTAGAGGTATTGCGTCCATTTTGTATGAGAATGTTTTGATTGCTTATCTCTATATCTTCTAGAAGTCTATTGAGCTCTTGGGCATTGGCATCGTCTCCAATGACAGAGATGACATCTACAGTGGCTCCGAGTGCTTTGAGGTTGTGTATGACATTTCCTGCCCCTCCAAGTACAGAAGTCTCTTTCTCTATAGCTACTACCTGCACAGGGGCTTCAGGTGAGATGCGCTCACACTTTCCCCACAGATAGTGGTCTATCATCAAGTCACCGATGAGCAATATACGAGGGTTTTTGTCACGAAGTTTCAGCATCCTTTGACCTCTTCATCATACATACGTTTTATTTCGCTGATGTAGTCTTTGATACCCTCTTCAAGCTCCCACTCTGGAGCGTAGTCTAAATACTCTTTAGATTTCGCTACTTCTGCTTGTGTGTGCATTTGGTAGCCAGTAAATGGGTTAGGGAAGTACTCTGTACCATAGTCGGTACCCAACTCTTTTTGTAAGATGTCTGCGATGTCTTGGAAGCTGCGAGGTTTTCCTGTACCTACATTGTACACACCTGACTTTTTGGCTGCACATGCTTTAATGTTGGCTTGAATGACATCTTTAATGTAGACAAAGTCACGTACTATCTGGTCACTTCCTTCAAAAAGCCTAGGGGCTTGACCTGAGAGTATCTGATGCCCAAACTGTATCACCGTAGATGCTGTCTTGTCTTTAAAGAACTCTCTTGCACCATAGACATTGAAGTACTTAAGCCCTACGATGGTCATGTTTTGGTTTTCATCCATGTAGCGGTAGGCTATCTGATCCATAGCGTATTTGGAAAAACCATAAGGATTTTCGGGAGACTCTTTTCCTACCGTCTGAGGTGAGGGTAATGAGCCATACGTTGCAGCAGAAGAGGCGTAGATGAGTGCTGCATTATCTTTTTTGGCTTTGTCCAAAATGGTGTAAAAAGAGTTTACATTGGTCTGCATAATAATCTCTTGGTCATAGACTCTTGTGTCAGAGATGGCTGCTTCATGGAAGATGTAGTCAAAGGTGTAGGCATCAAGAAGGGCTAGGTCTTTTTCACTGTTCAGGTTTCCGCAGAGGATATCACCATGAAAGCCTATAAGGTTTTTGTAGTGACCAAAACTCTGTAGGTTACCATTGGAAAAGGTAGCCTCTGAACGGAAGATGTCAAAGATGACTACTTTGGAGTCAGGAAAATGCTCTTGAAAATAAAATGCAAGGTTTGAGCCTATGAAGCCCGCACCGCCTGTGATGAGGATGGTTTTGTGGTTAAAGTCTATGTCATTGTATATCATGCAGATATTATACCTAAATGAGTTAATATCTCTTTTGCAACTGTTTCAATGCTTTTATCTTTTAAAACAAGTGAGAGATCTTTTTCTCCCAAAGTACCGTAATACTCTGGTGACGTAGTCTTAAACAGAGCGATAGTAGGTGTTTTGGAAGCAGAGGCTAGGTGCATAGGCCCTGTGTCTCCACAGATGAAAGCATCGAGATTGGCTATCTTGGCTGCGAGCGTTCTTAGGTTTTTTTCTGAGAGGGTTTGCAGGTCTTCTCTCAGTGCTGTAGTATTGTTAGGGTCTAAAATATCTACGATGTGTAGCTCAGGTGCTAAAATGTAAAGTGCATCAAGCAGGCTTTTCCACCAAGCATCGTCTAACTTCTTCTCACCTCTTGCATCTCTAAATATACCAATGCTTTGTGGAGCAATGTCTGTACGTGCTGCAACTTTTTCTTCTTGGCTGAGGCGTATGTCAAGGTAGGGGGTGTAACTCTCTAGTGGTGCATCAGAAAATGCAGACATAAGCACCAGTGGTTTGAGTGCTTCATGCTTTACCTCTGAGGTAGACTCTACTGCATGTGTCAGTGGAGAAAAGACATCTTTGGCATAGAAACCGACTTTATAAGTAGCTGAGACTAAAAAGGTAAAGAGTGTGTCACTCGTTGAGTTTAGGTTGGGGGTGACAAGGAGGTCATAGTCGTTGTTTTTGAGCTCTTTTTTGAGTGCTAAGACTTCAAGAGGCTGTTTAAGTAGCTTTCTTGGAAAAGAGTAGACCTTGTTTATCTGTGGCAACCCCTCAACAAGAGAAGCGGTAAAAGGTGCACCTACCATCATGTCTATCTGTGCATCTAGGAACTGTTTTTTAAGTGCATTGAGTAGGGGTGTGGTAAAGAGAATATTACCTATACGGTAGTTGATACGCACAACCAATATCTTTTTAATTTCATCTAGTTTGATAGGTTCTGGATTTTGATTGACAGGGAAGAGCTTTGACAGACCTTTGTGCAAGCCTTTGCTAATGTTTTTACGTACTCTACTATGTAGTGCTTTTGCCATGAAATCTCTTTATGAAGTATTGATAGAAATTTTATCGTATCTGTATGTAAAAGAGGCTAAATTCTGTCTCTTTTACTGAACAATAAAAAGAGTCCCAATGAGACGGCAGATACCAAGATGATAGACGCACCAGAAGTTAAGTCATAGGTATAAGAGAACCAAAGCCCTACCATGGTAAAGAGTGTGGCAATGGCACCGGAGATAAACATCATAGAGAAAAGGCTTGATGATAGCTTTTCTGCGATGTAAACAGGTATGGTAAGTATAGCGATGACCAAGATGAGACCTACCACTTTAATAGCAATGACTACAGTGAGTGCAGAGAGTATAAGTATAAGTGTATAGAAAAAGCGTACATTTACGCCACGCAAGCCAGCATACTCTGAGTCATACGAGACTGCCAGGATGTCGCGGTACCTTAGTGTTACGATAAAAAGTATGACAACAAGCAGGGCAGCCATAAAGTAGATGTCACTCGTACTTACTGCGAGAATGGAGCCAAAGAGGTAACTCATGAGGTCTACATTATATCCAGGGGTAAGGTCGACAAAGATGACACCTATCGCCATACCTACAGCCCAGATGAGTCCGATGAAAGTATCCATTCGGTGACGCTTTTTGAGAGTAAGTGCGGCTATGAGTAGTGCAGCACCTACAGCAAAGAGTGACGCTCCTAGAAAGATAGGCAGACCAAAGTAGACTGCAAGCCCGATGCCACCATAAGAGGTATGTGCAATACCGCCTGCAAGAAATACCATACGGTTTACCACGATAAGAGAGCCAATGATTCCTGCGGCAAAGCTTACGAGTAACCCAGCAAGCAGGGCGTGTTGCATAAAGTCAAACTGTAAAGCTTCTATCATGGCTTAAGCCTCCACTGTGGTTGTTCTTCTTCACAGGTATTACAACTCTCACTTCCTAGCATCTGAAGCAGTTCTATCTCACAGAAGTGTCCGTCATTACCATGAGTATGGAAGGTGGCGTTTTTATCTGAGATGTCGTGATAGGAGAGGGTTTTGTTGACATGTGCTGCTTTGTTTGCATACTCTAAGATGACAGAGATGTCATGGCTTACTACGATGATGGTGATATGTTCGTTGAGTACCTTGAGCAGTTCATAGATGTCACGTTGTCCTGTGATGTCTATGCTTGATGTTGGCTCATCAAGTATAAGTATTTTTGGGTGGGCACACAAAGCACGTGCTATCATGACACGCTGGCGTTGACCACCGGAAAGAGAGCCTATTTTGGTTTGGGAAAATGCTTGCATATTGACTTGTTCAAGTGCACCCATAGCACAAGCTATCTCATCTTTACCATAGCCAAAAAGAGGGCGCTTACCATCGACATGACCCATCAATACCACTTCGATGACCTTAATGGGAAAATCTGTATTTACGTTGGTGTTTTGTGGCACATAGCCTATCTGTCTTAAGCTATCTACAGGGGCTTTACCTAAGATTTTGATACTGCCTTCTTTTGCTTTGTTGATACCAAGCATAAGTTTGAGCAGGGTAGACTTTCCTCCACCATTGGGTCCAATGATGGCAAGAAAGTCTTTTTCCGCTACTGTGAGGTTGATGTGCTCTAAAACAGGCTCTTTTTCGTATGCAAAGGAGAAGTCACGTATCTCTATGACATTCATCTATTTTTGTCCTGCAACTGTCTTAGCCATCGTGATGAGATTGTCAGACCAGTTTTCAGCTATCGGACTGATTTTCACCACTGGAATATGCAGTTCATTGGCAATGACTTTTGCTGAAGCATCAGAAAATTCTGGCTGTGTGATGATGGCAGAGACTTTCTCTTCTTTCGCTTCTTCTATGAGGTTTACAAGTTCTCTAGGTTTAGGGCTTTTACCTTCTACTTCAACAGCTATCTGCTCTAAGTGATAAGCTTTTGCAAAGTAGCCCCAAGATGGATGGAAGACCATAAAACTACGAGAACCTTTGAGTGTCGAGAGAAGCTCTTTTATTTGTTTGTCTGTGTTATTTACTTTATCTAAAAAGAGATTTAAATTATTTTCATAGTATTTAGTATTATTCGGGTCTATAGTACTTAATGCATTATAGATATTCTGAGCTATAACCTTTACATTGGCAGGAGATGTCCAAATATGAGGGTCTTTACCTTCATTTTCATGCTCTCCATGTACATCATGTTCCTCATGATGTACCATATCCATTTTTTCTATACCCTGACTCAAATCAACAACATCCATTTTGGAATTAAGATTTTTAAATTTAGGTAACCACACATGCTCAAACTCAACACCCATAGCAAAGTAGACATCTGCTTTTGCAACTGCTGTCATCTGTGAAGGTTTAGGCTCATAGGTATGCGGTGAGTTCCCAGGCTGCACCATAAGAGAGACATCTACCTTGTCTCCCCCTATGGCTTTGACAAAGGTCATCTCTGGTGCGATGCTGACTATAGCGTTGATATTAGAAAATATGTATGATGTTGATAAAATTAAAAGTGTAATGATTTTTTTCATAAAGAGATTATAGCGAAAATGATTAAATAGCTAGTATCTCTTTTATCTCAGAAAACAATGGTCTATTCTGATTTACCTCATGCATACATCTATTTTGAAGTATTCTCAATATTTCTTTTATATGATTATTACTACTATCTTGACTTGAAAGTTTTAACAACTCCTCAACCAAATACCCAAATGCCCGTACTTCCAAACGTTCTAAACCATTGCGTATCTCAACTTCACTAGGCTCAAAAAATGATGCACCACCAAAATCACCCAATATACTGTTGGCTTGGGCGTCTATCATGATGTTGTGGGCATAGAAGTCACCATGCATAATGCCTCTTGCATGCATATGTGTGGTAGCATCTGCCATACCTTGGAGTATTTTGAGTACATGAGACAGAGAGAGGGTGAAGCCTTCTGGGTAGACATCACGGCTACAGGTCTCTAGCATAGGAGGCAGACCAAGGTTAAAGAAATGTGGGGGAATAAGCTCTAACATAAGTACATCTTTACCCTCGGGATGTCCTGTCACACGTGCAAGTACATCGACCAAATGGTCATGATGCCCCATAGAGATGTTAATGTCCATCTCTTCTTCAGGTAGCCCATCAGAGGTTATTTCCCCTTTAAAGACTTTTATAGCAACTTCTTTACCATCATATATGGCTTTTGAGATGAGCCCGGATGCACCTTCTCCCAATACCTCTTTTATCTCCAGTGTTTCCCATGCTAGCTCTTTGAGTGGCACATCACAGTTAGGATGCTTGGAGCAAAACGGGTTACCACTGTAGGCAAGCCATGAGAGCTTAGGTAGAGAGAGTAAGAAAGCAGGGAGTGTAGTAAGTTTATTGACTGCAATACGTAGAAGTTCCAGGTTATGACACTTGGACATACTTTGTGGTAGTGAGGTAAGTTTGTTACCTGAGAGCATACACTTTTGCAGTAGAGGTAAATCACCCATAGAGTCAGGTAAGGTCTTTATATGATTGTCTGTGAGTATGAGCCAGCGTGTGCTACTTGGTATGGCATTTTGGGCTACTGTCTCTATTTGATTGTTTCTAAAACCTATCGTAGAGAGTTTGGGGCATTTGGCTAATACTGTCGGAAGTTCAGTGAAGTTGTTGTTCGACAAAAAGAGAATTTTGAGTTTTTTAAAGTTGCTAAAGTTCTCGGGAAGTGCTGAGAGTTTGTTATCTGTCATATCTAAGACTTCCAAGGTGTCAGCCAAGTCCAAGAGTTCTAGAGGAAATTCTGTAAGCCCACAGGCAAGTTTTATGTGTGTAGCACCTTTAAGTGCACCTGATTTTAGTTCTTCAATGGTATTCAATAGCTTACTCCCAACCCTATGTCATCTGAAAGCGTAATAGTACTCTCATCAAACTGTATGTTGGTTGTGACAGGGTGTGAAGCCAAAAGACTCACTGCATCAAGGTCGAGCATAGTAATGATGTCTGCTTTTGCAGAAGCCACATGCACGCCAGCAACTACAGATATAGGACCTTCAAGCATACAGCCTATCATGCATTTGACACCAAAACTTTTAGACAAATCTGCAAGCTCCAATGCTTGTGTGATACCTGCTGTTTTTGCTAGCTTGATGTTTACATAGTCTATGGCTTGCATCTCAAGTAGTTTACGTGCATCTTTCACAGAAAAGATACTCTCATCTGCAAGCAGGGGAGTCTGGACTCTCTCTTTGATGTATTTGAGTCCCTCTATGTCATCAGCTGCAACGGGCTGCTCTATAAATTCAGCGATGATGTCTTGCTTTTCTAGTGCATGTAGTAGCTCTACAGACTCTTTAGCCGTCCATCCTTGGTTGGCATCGAGTCTGAGCTTGATATTTGTATCTAAAGCATCATGTATGGCACATACACGTTCTACATCTTTTTGTGGGTTGTCACCTATTTTTATTTTAAGTGTGTCATAGCCTAGAACCACAGCATTATGACAGTCTGCTATCATCTTATCTATCTCACCCATACTTATGGTGATATCTGTAGAGAACTTGGTTTGCGTACCGCCAAGCATTCGGTAGAGTGGGAGTTTCTGAGATTTTGCCTTTAAGTCATAAAGGGCTATTTCAAGTGCAGATTTTGCCGTATTGTTTTTGAGTATAAGCGAATGTATATTTTTTAATATAAGTTTAAACTCTTCTATCTCTCTACCGATGATATGAGGTTTGATAAACTCAATGCATGCTACCATAGACCCCATCGTCTCACCTGTTATCTGAGGCGTAGGTGCACCTTCTCCATAGCCCACAGTACCATCATCACACTCTATGATGACTATAAGGTCTTCGAGTGCATCGACACGACGTAAAGAAGTAATGAAAGGGTTTTTGAGTGGAGCTTTGAGGGGTTGGGTATGGATATTTTTGATTTTCATGATAACATCTCCAACACCTTCCCCACCATCAACCCACCAAACGTCCCCAAAATATATCCCATCATCGCCATAAGTACACCTATGGGTATGAGGGCTTTTGAATAGGCTGAGGCTAGGATGGGTGCAGAGGCTACGCCACCGATGTTGGCGAGTGACGCCACACCTAAAGAGAAGAGGTCAAGTTTGAAGAGTTTGGCGGAGATGACCATGATGATGACATGAATGGCGATGATGACAAATCCTGCAAAAATGTAGAGTGGTGCTTCTGTGAGTTCTGCGAAGTTTGCACGGCTGGCAATGAGGGCTACTATGAGGTAGAGCATGACATTAGCTAGCTCTGAACTTCCTGAGATTTTTGCTAAGGGTGTCATGGCGAAAAGTATGCCTGCAAGGGTAGAGAGTATGACGACCCAAGTAGTGTTTGTGAGAAAGTCTGTAGTGGGGAGGAACGTTGCTCCATACTGTGAGAGTGCAGAGACGAGCAGGGCAGAAGCCAGTAGTATAAAGAGTGAGTCAAAACTTATGGGTTTTTTATTCTCTTCTTTGAGTGCTAGACGTTCTCCTACTTCATCTATGAGAGAGGTATCTGATTTACTCCAAATGTTGAAACGTTTAGCAAAAGGGACAAGGGCTAGGAGTATCATCACCCAGATAGCGTAATCTATGGAGTCGATGAGCAGGGTGTAACCCATGGCAGAGTCAGGTAAGTCCAGTGCACCTTGTATGGCTACCATGTTGGCGGTACCTCCCATCCATGAGCCGCTGAGTGCCGCAAAGGGTTTCCAACTCTCTTCTCCAAATGAAGTGTGAAAGAGGGCAAACATCCCTACAAAACCAAGAGCAATACTTACAGAAGCGAGTAAAAATGTCAGCAACATTTTTTTACCCAGTTTAAAGATTTCTCTCATGTCTGCAAGCAATAACATAAGAAATATCATAGCAGGTAAAAGGTTGGATTTTACGCTCTTGTAAGTTGCTGTCACAGACTCTGTTTTGTGCCATAATCCAAAGGTAGAGGCGAGCATCACCACAAAGTAGATGATGACAATGGCAGGGAGGTATTCAAAGAGTCTGTGTTGGCTTTTCTTTTCGGTATAGACGATGCTTGCGGCTATCATCATAAGTACTGCTAGGTAAGTAAAACCATTTTCAATCATCATTTATCCTATTTAATATTTGTTAATATACTATTGTAGTAATCTAAGCCCAAGTGCACGTATTTCTGTATGTTTATGAAACGAAAATGTTGTGTATGCTCTTGTGACAGGTTCTATAAGATAGATATTTTTCTTACTATTTCTTATGTGTGTTTGACTTTGGTTATAGATGAGCAAACGCATGGACTTTTCAAACATCTCCAAGACATTGGCTGTTTTGAAAAAATTGGCAGGAAGTGCTTTTTCAAAGGCATTTTCTCCCAGTACATCGATAGCAAGTATATCATCGTGTGTGGCTTCATTGACTCCAAGATTTTCACATAAAAAGCCATCACCATAGGTTTCACCCTCTATGATATGTTCATCAAACACTCCAGGTATCGCCATGGTAGCCAAGATGGCATCTTTTATGTAGACATCATCATCGGCAGTAAAGACACGTTTATGTCCATTGAGAAGGTTTGTGGCTATGAGTTTTAGAGGAATGTTCGTCTCTTTCATCTTTTTTTCACCAAAGAGTCTGTTAAAAATAGTTTCTATTTTTGCATTGTCCACGATGGCATTGCCAGAGAAGGAAAACTTTACCCATTTTGTCACCGATGAAAAAGCTTTTATCTCTTTGTAAATATCCGCTTCAGACATACCCACAGAGATACATGCTCCTATAATGCCACCCATGCTCGTGCCAACTATTTCAGAGGGTACAAGTTTTTGTGCTTCCAGGTCATGTAGTACTCCCAAGTGGGCGATGCCTAAGGCTCCACCACCAGAAAGTACCAAGCTAAAGTTGTTTGTTTGAAAGTTTTTAATCATGAGATATTATAACATTTTAGTATATGATATCGTAGTATATTATTGATAGAGGAGAAGTGAAAGTATGACAGCGATGCAATTACTCTGGACGTACCTCTTTGTTATTGTTGGTGGGTTACTTGTATTTACTGCTATTGGGCATATTCTCTACCAAAAACGCTCTCCCACAAGTATGATGTCATGGATGATGGCTATTGTCTTTTTGCCTTTTATCACGGTACCGCTTTATTTTATCATTGGTATTCGTAAACGTGAGTCCAAACATGCTAAAGCTATGTAGATTTTCATAAGCCAGATACCCATGATACCTATACCCTTGATGGGTCGACACACACTATATTGAGTATCTTGGAGAAAATGGTATTCCTCCTGCTACAAGAGGCAATGAGTTTGAGCTTATTAGCAGTAGTACTGAGGCGTATGAAAGAATGATGCAAGAGATAGAAAATGCAAAATATAGTATAGATATGTGTACGTATGTTTTTCAGTTTGATACGATGACAGAAACTATGTTAGAGGCTTTAACCCAACAAGCCAAAAAGGGTGTAAAAGTACGGTTACTGTTAGATTTGGTAGGCTCTTTGGGCGCATATTTTAATCAACGTGGCTTTAAAGTACTTAAAAATGCAGGGGGGAGGTGGCTTTTTTTGTGCCTATCTTGAAGCGTCCTTTCCAAAACTACATTAACCTAAGAAACCATCGTAAAATCTACCTTTTTGATGAAGAGAGGCTCTTAAGTGGTGGTATGAATCTCAGTAATGAATATATGGGTGCAGATGATGGTACAAAGCGTTGGGAAGACCTGATGTATGCACTTCGTGGTCCAGCAGTCAATGACTTTTACTCTATCTTCATTAACGATTGGGAGTATGCTACCAAGCGGGTAGAAAAACAGGATTTTGAGCATAAAGAAGCCTATAATGGAAACCAGATTGTGCAAGTCGTACCCTCTGGTCCGGATATCCCCAAAGATGCACTTTACGAGACACTACTCAATGCTATTTACAATGCCAAAGAACGCATCTGGATAGTGACACCATACTTTGTACCCGATGATAATATGGTGCAGGCATTAGTCATTGCCCAGCATAAAGGTGTAGATGTAAAACTTATCACCCCTAAAGAATCTGACCATATTTTGGCAGATTTGGGTAGGAGTCCCTATATGCGAGAACTCGATGAGATAGGGGTAGATGTAGTGCTGTATGAAGGGGCTATGCTCCATGCTAAAGCCATCCTATTTGACAGTGTGGGTGGTATGGTTGGTTCAGTAAACTTAGACAATCGTAGTCTGTTTCTTAACTATGAAGTGGTTACTTTTGTCTACTCAGAGGAGTTTATGAAAAATATGGAAGTATGGATGAAAAACTTGATGAAAAATACTTCAAGAGGCATGGAAAAGCCAAGTAAATTAAGAGAGGCGGTGGAGAACATTATGAAAGTGTTTGCTCCGTTACTGTAATGTTCAAGCCTTCTATTCTTCAGCATCGCTCCTGTTCTGGTATCGCGTGTCGTACCTTTGTAGCAGAAAGATTTTCTCTACTCTGTTGGAATGTCTATAAAAACAATACCAAACACCCAGACTTTACACCTTTTCTCTCTACGTATGAAGATACAGTAGATTTCATGCTTTTTCAAGAAGCAAATTTTATGGATGACAAAGTTTTTGACCTATCTTCCTTTGCTTTTGATGCGGCTGCAAATCTTGAGGTAAAAGGTGCATTCTATGGTGTACTCACCGCAAGCAAAGTAGAATCAAACTATGCACAGGCATACCTCTCAGAAGTCAAAGAGAGTTTTGTAGCATCACATAAAAGCCTTTTGGTAAGTGCCTATCCTTTTGAAGATGGCTCTAATTTACTGATACTTAATGTACATGCCATTAACTTTCGTGAGAACCAGAGTTATGACAGAGAACTTGAGAGGTTTCTTAGTCTCATGCAAACACATGAAGGTCCTATGATAGTCGCAGGTGACTTCAACACATGGAACAAAAAGCGTATGAAAAAACTTCATGAAGTAAGAGAACAACTAGGGCTTGAAATGGTTTCTTTTTCTCAAACGTCAGCGGTTAAAGTATTTATGGGAAAACAGTTGGATTTTATATTTTACAGAGGTTTGGAGCTTGTAGATTCTAAGGCTGTAGCAGATCATGGACTTTCAGACCATAACCCACTTTTTGCAGAGTTTAAAAAAATATAATTATTTTTTCTTTAGACCCGTTTTTCCTTCTTTTTTCTTCTTTTGTGCCGCGTAAGTATAGCGACGTCTTTTGTCGTAATCTATTTTCCCTTTCTTCTCAGAGAGAGACTTTTTACGAGGTCGTGCTTGGCGTGGTTGTTTATCGGTAATCTCAAAGCCATCCATTATCTCACGTTTGACGTTGAGTTTGAGGTGTTTCTCTATGGTAGAGAAGTGATTGTAGTCATGGATAGTGAGTAGGGTGATGACTTGTCCTTTATGATTCGCTCGTCCTGTACGTCCCACACGGTGGGTAAAGTCATCGGTAAGTTCTGGCAAGTCATAGTTTATCACCAATGGCAGCTCAGGGATGTCTATCCCCCTTGCGGCGATGTCTGTAGCGATAAGCACCTGTGATTTACCACTTTTAAAGAGTGTCAATGCCTTGGCACGTCCACCCCTTTTGATGTCACCATGAATGATGGTAGTCCATATCTCTTGGGCTTTAAAGTACTCAAAAAGTTTATCGGCTGTCTCTTTTTTATTAACAAAAATGAGCACTTGACCTACACCCAAATCTTTCACCAGTTTAGCAGCAATCTCTGCTTTGAGCTTTTTGTCTACTTTGTAGGCTCTGTGTTTAATGACATTAACGACATCACGTCTATTACTCACCTCTACGATGGCAGGGTTACGTAAAAACTCTTTGGCAAGTTTTTTAATGTTTTGAGAAATGGTTGCAGAGAAGCACATCATCTGTTTTTGTGCAGGACAGCGTTTTAAAATGTTCTTTATCTCTGCTAAAAAACCAAGGTCAAGCATGGTATCGGCTTCGTCCAGTATGACGGTATTGACATGTTCAAGGTTTACTTTCTTGTCATTGATGAAGTCTTGTAAACGCCCAGGAGTTGCTACTATGATGTCTGCACCCTGTTTGAGTTGATGTATCTGGTCAGATTTTTTAGAGCCACCTTGTATTTTGACTGTGTGTATGTCAAGGTACTTTGTGAAACTAACGATGGTACGAGAGACTTGGTCCGCCAACTCTATGGTAGGTACGATGATAAGCGCACGTACCACCTTCTCATCTTTTTTCACCACTTTTTGCAGTTTGTTGATAAGTGGCAGTACATAAGCAGCCGTTTTCCCTGTACCAGACTTAGAGGCACCGAGTACATCTGCACCTTTCATAGCCGCAGGAATGACCTTGTTTTGTATGGCTGTCGCGTTTTCGTAGTTCTCATGTGCCACAGCTTTAAGTATCTGTGGATGTAAATTAAATTTTTCAAATGCTTTAATGGGGTATCCTTTACTCTATTGGGCGTATTATAGCAAAATTGCTATAACGCATGCCTATCATAGTTTAGTATAGAAAATATGCTACACTACTTTTATGAAAAATACTATTCTAAAATTCATTTTTACTTCTGTTCTAGTTTATACTTCTGCTTTTGCCAACACACTTACTGGTCTCAAGCTAGAGAGTAATGCTACAACACTGAATGTTGGAGAAAAGGCAACTCTGATACTTACAGGTACTTATTCCGATAACAGTACTAAAGTAGTAGATGAAAATGTCACCTACATCATCACTCCAGCAGACAAATCAGAGGTCAACGGCTCAATCTTCACAGCCCTTAAAGATGGCAATGTAACTGTGCAGGCTACGGTGGGTGGTGCAGCATCAAACAGTGTAAAGTTACACATCACATGGATAGTAGATGGACATGTGCTTCCGCCTGAAGCAGATAAGGCACTGAATGACTCTACGCTTCTTGGGATAGACTCTAACAATAACGGAGTTAGGGATGATGTGGAGCGGTGGATATATAAAACGTATAAGGATAAGCATCCGATTTATATCGATATTGGGATGCAGGCGGCAAGGGCTAGCAAAATGGTATTGGAGCACCCTGAGAAAGCTAAGGAGATTACACTTAAAGTTGAGGGGGCTTTATTTTGTGGGTGGTATTATCAACATGATGCATATAGATATAGTGACCCTATGTTGGTGCAGGAAAACATAGATGGAACCGTAAAAAGTAAATGTTTCAATACAAAAAAAGAAAAGATATTTATTTGCAGTATGATAAGCTTTTAAGTGGTGGAGTATATACCTTACCAAGATCTAAACAGAGGAAAGCATTATGTGATTTTAACACAAGTAAGTATGGAGAATAAGATGAAAAGATTATTTTTACTCGTTCATCAGCTCCAGCTGTTGAACCTCTATCAGCATATAACATACATACACATATCAAACACCGATAAAGAGTAACGAAGCTGGAGCTTCGTTACGAGTTTATTATTGAAAGGTTATGTTGAGACTTATACTTATAAAGATATAGGTAGTTTAATTACTATCTCTCTTCAGGTATTTTTTCTTCTGATTTAGTCTCATTTTTTTCGTTATCTTGTGCATCTTGAGCATCATCAGTAGATGCTGATGTAACTTGTACCGCATCTGAAACTGCTTGACCAATAGCATCCATTGTTTCATTGGCTTGTACAGTAAGTGTTGTCATTGCAATAGCTGCAATTAAAATTAGAGTTTTGTTCATAAGGTTATCCTTTGGTGTTTATATTGACTCGAATTCATTGATTCTAACAGGCAAAGTATAATCTACTTGTGTGACTTGAATCTTACTTATCTCTTACCTAAGTATTACTTCAATAAGTTGTAGAAATCTACAGGTGCATCTACTTCTAAAAGCATATTTTTCTGTGTAATAGGATGTATAAATTTTAGTCTCATGGCATGTAGCCCCATACGTCCACCTTTTGTTCCATAGCGTTCATCACCTACTACTGCGTTGCCCATGTGTGCCATGTGGGCGCGTATCTGGTGTTGTCTGCCTGTTTCGATGCGTACTTCGAGTAGAGAACGTGTGTCGTTAGACTCTAGCGTTTTGTAGTGGGTGATGGCAGACTTAGCGTCTTTATGTTTGCCTACATGCATACGGTACTCTTTTTCATCGAGTCTGAGAGGCTCAGTGATGGTGTCTGCTTCTACTTTAGGCGTACCTTCTACCGCGGCTAAGTATGTTTTTTCTGTAGTCTCCCATTTGTCCATGACTGCTTCACGTACCTCTTTAGATGTAGCAAAAAGCAAGATACCCGAAGTGTCACGGTCTAGTCTGTGTACAGGCCAGAGTTTGGTTGCCTCAGACTTTTTCCCACGTGAGAGTTGCGCACGAAGTAGGGCTAAGGCATGGTTTTTATTCTCTTTTGTCGTCCCAACAGAGAGCAGTCCCGATGGTTTGTTGATGGCTATGAGGTCTTTGTCTTGGTAGATAATCTCCAGTTTTTGTGGCTGCGTGTTGGTATGGTGCCCTGTACGCTGTGCGACACCCACTTGTACCACATCCCCAGAGTCCACGATGAAGTCATGCTTGGTCTGTACCTGTCCATTGACAAATATAGACGAGCCTTGTAGACGTTGTTTCACTGTTTTTTTAGACCAGCCTTCATTGGCAGCAAGGGTTTCAAATAAAAAGGGTAAAAGTTTGCTTCGTGAAGAGACTTTATACTGTTGTGCCATGTTATATTATTCCTATATTCAAGTTAAGGGAAGCTCTAATAATAGGTGATGCCCTTAATATGATTATATCATTTGACAGTAGAAGATTAGATTACATATCTAAAGAGATGCTAGATTCTTATCTAGGCAGCAAGAAGAGACTCTGCACCTTCTCGTAATGCATGAACATGTGTCATGTTCTGTAAAATAACGATATACCAGACTGTATCAGTATGTGAATATGGTTTTACTTTATTTACACTGATTGAAACAGAGATATTATCTGTATCATTCAAAATAGTTGCATTTGGGATGTACTCTTTTGTCTGTATAATATTGAATAAATCATTTCTTGTTGAACTGTAATCATCTTTCACTTGAAGTGTACTTAGGTAAGCTTTATCTATTTGATGTTGTTTTACATGTAAAATATCTGCAGCTTCGATGTTGGAAAATATGACTTTATCATCAGCAAGAATAAACAAACCTTCTCTTGTGTCGTCTAAGAGACTGTTGTAAATCCCTAGAGAACTACCAAAACGTTTGGCTTTTTGTTTATTGACATATGAATCATAATAGATTCTAATAATACTTACAATGACCAAACCAGTGAAAACGATTGCTACATCTGTGAGAGAAAATAAATTTAAAAAATCCACTATTTTTCCTTTTTATGTATCGTCTCTCTAGAAATGATATATAGATAGAGAATTATAGATGATTAATGTCAAATTAATGTCAAGTGTCTAGAAGTTATAGCAACCATTTCTTGTGAAATTGCTTTGCTTTTTGATATGCTTCTTCATACTCTAAAACCCATCTATTATAGATTTTTTGTTGTCTTTGCGTATGATTGAAATACTGCTCAGCACAGACACCGGCTCCTGTAGATATGGCGAGAGCTTTCATTCCACAAAAAGCATTTTTACTCCCTAAGTAGAGTAACGTATCTCGATTGCTAATTTGCGTACATGAATCAACAGTTTGCACGATAAGTTTGTCATTGCATTCTTGAAAAGTGGTGCCTATGGTTGAGTAACATTTATCATGTTCATCACATGCTTCTTTTAGCCAAATAGCATCATCAGATATTTTATTGGAGTTATTATATAGAGATTGAAGTTCTTCTGCACTACACCCATTTGGTTGGGAAGCATAGGGGTAGAGCGTATTGGGAAAATTTTGATTGTAGGGTAAAACAATGCCCTCTTCTGTTATACCTCTTGCCTTTTCATCATTTTGCTTCAAATCTAATAAGATAGTTTTTGGATTTAGGTTAGGATCGTATTGAAATACGTCAGGATGGCATACTGCATGATCCCAGATCTTGTGATGAATACGTGAGATATCTTGCATATAGTGATAGGTGGTAGTTAAAAGCACATTATAAGTATCATTTCCTAACATTTTAGAGAATGTACGTAAAGAAGAGCTATATGTATTTTCTTTTCTGTTATCTATGACATCTTTGAGTGTAACAAAAATTTCATCAGGTATCATAGCATCAGCAGAATATATCAATGTGTCTTTAGCAAAGTTACCATCATATTTAGACAATATTCTTTTAAACTTGTCATAGTGACTTTCTGACTTTTCCTTTGTTGTTTTCTCAGACTTCTTCGTTAAATCCGTATAGACAGTAGTAACCTTATTCTCTTCAGAAGAAGCATTATCCTCTTCTGCATAAAGAGTAGAAGAGAGTATAAATACAATCATGATATAGATAGTGAATCGTTTCATCTTGTTGTCCTCATCGCCTTCTTCAACCTCTATACCCACCACGACTACCACCATTCCCATACCCACGTTTCCCACTAGTATGACATGCATCACAGATACTAAACCTATATGAAAAGTCCAACACCTTTCCACATTTACGACATTGTTTGGTAAAGTGTCCTTGGCGTAGGGAATTTTCTATGTAGTTGTTGAGACGTACTCTGGCTTGTAGGGCTTTTTCGGTGTCTTGAAAGATGTCAGGAAACTTGAAGCTCAACCATAGGTAGAGAGATATCTCTCTTACTCTGTCTTCAGCGTTTAGCAACATGTCATTGGTCTGTGCAAAAGCAGGGAGGTCGCGTGGTGGGATGTAGAGTACTTGTCCGCCAGCTTCGACCTGTTTGATGTAGCGGTGAAAGACAGACTCTATGTACGGTGAAGAGATGCTCGCAGGTGCACAGCTAAGATAAAAGCGTGTTTTTAAGTCTAAGTGATACTCATCTACAATGGCGGCTATTTCAAGCATTGAGTCGATGTTGGCTGCTCTAAATGGGCCGTCAAACTCCATATTGTCAGCGAAAAAGCCTAGTATGGTGGTGATGTTCTCCGTTTCGAGTATCTCTCCTATGAGCATGACATGTTCTAGTGAAGCCATGACAGAGACAGGAAGTTCTATGTCAGGCAAGAGTGCATGAAAGACAGAGGTGATGGTAGCCAGTGTATTGTCATCTAGTGCCCCTACATACCCCTTTTCTTCAAAACCATAACGTCCTGCCCGTCCTGCAATTTGTGAAACTTCTGTAGGGAGCAGTTCGCGTCTGCGTAAGCCGTCAAATTTGTTGTCTTTGGCAAAGAGCATGGTTTTGATGGGAAGGTTAAGCCCCATTGCGATGGCATCAGTGGAGACAAGTATCTGACTCTCACCCTCTCTAAAGCGTCTGGCTTCTTCACGGCGTACTTCGGGAGAGAGGTTTCCATACACAACAGAGACAGAGTAACGCTCACTTAGTTGCTGTTTGAGTGAAAGTACATCTCTACGGCTAAAGGCTACGATGGCAGTTTGTGGTTCTATCTTCTTCATGGAGACAGGTTTGTGCATCATGGTAAGTTCATTTTTACGTTCAAAGTGTATGATTTCTAGTTCTTCACCAAGGTATACACAGAGTTCAGAGACCGCGGGTAGGGCATTGGCTGAGCCTGTGAGTATCACTTTCTTTGCAGGTGCTCCCATGAGTGCATTTGCCCATGCCCAGCCTCTGTCTCGGTCACTTATCATCTGTATCTCGTCGATGACGCAGACATCAACATCAACAGAGCCGTTCATCATCTCTATAGTAGAAGAGATATGTGTAGACTCCTCATCAATGATCTCCTCTTCTCCAGTGATGAGCGAGGCATGGATATCATTTTTCTGTAGATTCTCATATCCTTCCAATGCAAGTAAACGCAGAGGTGCTAGATAGTACCCTGTAGTGGCAGCTTCTAGTTCTTTAAGAGCTGCGTAGGTTTTACCTGAGTTGGTAGGGCCTACATGAAAGATTATCTTACGTTTTAGTTCACGCGCTAGAGGAAAGAGGTTTTTAAAGTCTCTAATGGTTTTGGCAAGCAACTCTTCACGTTTTTGCTTTTCAAGTAGAGGTTTAATGTACTCTCCAAAGTGAAAGAGTATGCGACGCTTACTTTTCTCTTTGAACTTCAGCGTAGTAGAAGCACGTATCTGAGGCTCAACAAAACGGACAATGAACTCATGGAGTGTCTCTTCTTGAATATCCAACTTCTCGCTCATCTCTTTCATCTCATCAAGCACATCATCTATGGCTACTCTGAAGTGTGCCAAAAGGTCGTCATTGACTCTGTTAATGTCCTCTTTTACTGGAAGCTCTGCACCTTTCCAAATGAGGTTATAGAGGTAAGGTTTTTCATAAGAAACAGAAGTATTATAGTAAAGAATCGTCCCAAATAAATCATGGTTTTTTTCTTTCTCTATGATGATATGGTCTGTACTCTCAAAGACCTCATATTTGTCACTAATATTAACTAATATTTTTTCTACAATATTTAGAGATATAGGTACATGTAAAAGAGGGGAGTCTGTGGGCATACCTTTAAGTAATTTATATACTTCATCATACGATAAATAGGGGTGTTTTTGTGTATTTAACTGCGTTAAAAAAGTACTTAACTCTTCTTGTTTTTGGACTATTGCTTCTTCTTTAATGACACGTAATTCTTCTATCATTTTTTCATCATCAGAGTCTACCATATTGTCTAGGTCTAAAGAGGCAGTTTTGCACAAAAGAAGTTTAGAAAAATCTACCTCTTTAAGGGTAAACTCAAAGCGATGGTAAAACTCCATTTCATTGTTGGTCGTAAAAGTTGCATCGAGTGCTTTTTCTAACGTATGCAGTCTATTTTTGATGCGTAGATAATGCAGTTTATTTTGTATTTTGTCGGGTCTTATTTTGGAATGTTTTGCATCTATAAACGCTTCAAGTATGATGTTCTCTTCTTGTTGCGTATGCTCCATAGTGGAGAGTATGCTAAGTATTTTTCCTACTTTGTCTGAACCATGATCACCATTTTGTTCTTCACGTTTGCCAGCGTGTACTGCTTTATGCCCTTTGGTAAGGTAAGAGACTATCAGCTCACGCGTCCCAGCCCCTTCTTCCGACCAGACACGTCTAAGTATACGCACCATATCTTCACGTGAGTGTGAGGGCATGCTGATTTCAAGTAGCATAATGAGTTCTATGAGTTTATCATCTTCCACAGTAGCTATGCCTTCATCAAAAGGGAGTCCATGAAAGTAGTTTCGTATTTTATTGTTAAGTTTTATGAGGTATTTTTTCTTTTTCTTTGCCATATGATAGTATATCTGAAAAGAATCAAAAAAATATTGTAGATAATAATTATCAACAAATAAATACTATTAATATTTATCTAAGTTTTCTAGTTCTATAATAGGTTACACTAAAGTTAAAGAAAGGATTTAAAATGGCAAAAAGAGGTAATTCTATTATTAAAGGTATTGAGATTTCTGAGGTAATCACCATGCTTAACAAAGCATATGCAGATGAGTGGTTGGCATACTATCAGTACTTTATAGAAGCTAAAGTCATTAAAGGTATTATGAAAGATGCTGCCATCGCTGAGTTGCAGCAACATGCTACAGATGAGCTTCGTCATGCCAATATGGTGGCAGATCGTATCTTACAGCTTGGTGGTACTCCATTGCTCAATCCTAAAGATTGGTTCACACATACAAACTGTGGCTATGAAGAGCCTAAAGAGTTTGATGTGGTTGCTATATTGAAAGACTCTATTAAAGGGGAGCAGTGTGCTATATTAGCACCTATGCAAGCATTGCAGAGAGTGTGAAAGACAAAGACATTGTCACGTACGACATAGTAAGTCAGATACTCGCTGACGAAGTAGAACATGAAGAGGACTTGCAGGCACTCTCAGATGATATTACGGATTTTGTAGAGTCTATGAAAAAACATATGTAAAACGATGTAAATGATAGTTCTAGAGACTATTTTCTCAAAGTGGCTATCAATCGTTTTTCATTGAGCAGAAGAGCCAAAGCATCGGCTATCTCTTTACAGATGATGTCACTCTGTAGTAGTGTAGGGCTAGCACAGCCCTCATCCCCAACGATAGCGATGCCAAGTATGGCATTTTCAAGCATATGCGCATCGTTATTCCCATTTCCCACGGCAACACAATTCTCTTTACCCAGAACATCTACATAGGCTGCTTTTTCTGCGGTATGGTTGTAAGTCTGTAACACTTTAACCACAACATCAAAGCCTTCCATCTGCGCTTTCACACTCCCAAAAGTATCGGCAGTGATGACATGCACAGTGTAGTTCTCACACAGTTTAAGAAGCAGTGCTTTGACTTCAACTTTAAGTTCGCCATCTTTGGCAATGGTTCCATTGTAGTCGAGCACTACGTGTTCTAGGATGAGTGTTTTATAGTAGGGGATTTCAATGGTTTTCATAGGATTCCTTAGTATGGTTTGAGGTATTTTAGCATTTATTTTCTTCTTCTTATCATATCAACGACAGAAGAGAGTATCCCGTACCAGATACTTTTAAACAAAGAGAGAATTATGCTAATATGCTACCTTCAAAATAAATGATAACACCAATGCCAATTTTTGATTTACAATCATTTGTCGGAGGTTTTTTAGATGAAGACCTGAAAAATTTAAATAAAATTTTTTACGATTGTTGT